>CAMZLA010000062.1 GCA_947311665.1 uncultured Candidatus Altimarinota bacterium
AGAGAGATAGAGAGAGAGAGAGAGAGAGGGAGAGAGAGAGAGAGAAAGAAAGAGAAAGCGCATGCGCTGTCAATGGGAACATTTTCACCGTTTATAGAGTAACTGTAGGGTACTGTTTATCTTTTCTTCTGTTTTGCGAGGTTTTCCGTTTCGTTCCACCGCCATGAATATTATGGTTCATGTGGAACGCTCCTGCTATCTCTCCTTTCTTTCTTTTTTGATCGTCTTCCAACTACCTTTTTTCCCCTTTTCTTGAAGTTCTTTCCCAAACTGTACAAATATCGATCCCTTTTATTGCTTCTACTTTTTGTAGCTCCTTTTTCATATCTTATTTTTAAGCGTATTTCTCGTTTTCCTTTTTTCTTTAAGCTCTTTGATTTTAGAATCTTTTTCAGATTTAAGTTTTTCTAACGCTTCTTTTTCAGATTGAAGCTTTTTAGCTTTTGCTTGAACTTCTTCTTTAAATTTAGCTTTCTCTTTTTCTGCAATATTATTTTTTTCTTTAAGCTCTTTGATTTTAGAATCTTTTTCAGATTTAAGTTTTTCTAGTTCCTCTTTAGCTTTAGTTTCAGAATTGTCTTTTTCAGATTGGAATTTTGCTAACGCTTCTTTTTTAGATTGAAGCTCTTTAGCTTTTGCTTGAACTTCTTCTTCAAGTTTAGCTTTCTCTTTCTTGTCTTTAATGAAATCATAATAATCATCATAAAGTTCTTTATACCCAAAAATTAAACCAATAAAATAAAGAGCCATTTTTAACTCTGTTGGATATTCTTTGTTGAAATCATCTATCACGCATTTGACATCATTCCAATAATTTTGATTTTCTTCTTTATTTTCTAATAAGTTCTTTACTTTCAAAAAAACTGAACCAATAATTAAATTTTCTTTACCAAGTTTCTCTAAAAATTTTTTAATATTTTCATTATCAGAGTCAACTATAAAAGATATATAGTCAATGAGTTTCTCTTTTTTTTGTTCATTAAGAGTTGTATATGCAGGAGAGGAATCTAAATGAAGTAATCCCTGTTTAAATTTTGAAATTCTTTCATCTTTCCTATCTTTTAATATTGCAATAATCATTAAATCATAAATAAATCCCTTATCCTCTTTATTAAATTTATTTTCTCTTCTATAGGTAAGTAAATCAAAATTAAAGTTTTTATACGCATTATTAAGATAATTATCTTCTTTGATAAGTTTCAATAGGTTTTTTGGAAAGTTTTCTTCTATCTCAAGTTCACTATTTATATTAAACTGTTCAAATAATATTTCAACTCCTCTATTCATATCATTTAACTCTTGATATGTTTCAATTGTAGATAAAATATTGCGATACTCTGTTAAATCATAAGTTATTTTAGAATTCACTTTTGTTCTATAAAATCGTTCTGCTTTTTCAGATAGTACTTCTACTCTCTTCATGTTTTCTAATTTTAACATATAAGTATTATTTTTAAAACTTTCATTATAAAATTCATCTGTTATAGTTAAAATAAGATAATCACTTGCTTCATTAAAAGAGAGTATTTTAAATAACTCTATTAAATTGTTTTCTATATTATTGCTTTCTTTTAAAAGAAAATTTCTATTGATATTAATCATACCAAACCGATATAGATTAATAAATTCATCTCTACTTATTACTGTTTTATATATTGTATTCATTTTTTCTCCTTAAAAATCAAAATCTAATTCTTCATTACTCTCTAATTCCTTATTCCAATCAACAATAGTACATAGATGCTTGAAATTTTCTATGTAGCTAGGTAATACATCAGAATAAGTCATGTATAGATTTTTTTTACTTCGTGTCATACCTACCATAAAAAGTGTTTTTTTTGTCTCTTCATCCATCCATAAATTTTCAAAACCATTATTATAGAAAAAAGGTAAAAAAACATTATCAAAATCTAATCCTTTAGAACTATGATAAGTCATAAAAATTATTTTCCCTTTTTTATTTGCATTATATAGGTCTCCATAATTATTACCTAAATATTCCATATTCATTTGGTTCAATTGAAGTAGTGCATTGACTTTATTATAATCTACTTTACCCCATCTATTTAGAGGAAGAGTTCCAATCTGTTTGTTTTCTATTTTAAAAACAATATTTATAAATTTTTCTATATCTTTATGAGAAGGCAATAAAATAACTACACTTTCTCCACTTTCAATAGCACTTACTGATTCAGAAAGAATATACTCAACCTGTTGCTCTTCATTTTCTCCTTTAAATAACCTTGGAGTGCTATCCTTCTTTCTTCCTATTTTAGCAACATCAATTTGCATATTTGGTAGTAATAAACTTATACATTTAACAATCGATTTTGTTGATCTATAAATTGTTTCAAACATATATGATTTACTTTCTGTAATCTTATTTATTTCTGATATTTTAACAACTTTTTCATGTGTTTTAGGGTCCTCTTTATAGATAGATTGATTTGGGTCTCCAGCAAAAATAAGTTGATTACTTCTTTTCTTGATATTTTCTAAAACACTTTGAGGTAAATCTTGTACTTCATCACAAAAAATATATTCATAATGAAAATTCTCTTTTATAAATTTATGATAGGTTGTTAGATATACATTTTGATAAGGAATCCTTGACTCCTCCATCGCTGCTATAAACATATCTCTTAAAGCATTTGTAAAAACAACTACACAAATAAATACATTTGGATTTTCCTCTATTTTTTCAAGGATTAAATGGATTAATATAACAGATTTTCCTGTTCCAGGAAGTCCTGTTAGCCATTTATTATCTCCTTTTGCCACTTCATGAAAAATAAAATTATTTTGATCATTATCTAGTTGGTCTGCACGTATCATCCATGACATATTATACTTCCTCTAATTGTTTAATTTTTACTGTTGTTAAGTTGTTACTGTTGTAGTCTTCACTGCTATTAAAGTCATCTGAAGATTTTTTGAAATTTTTTTCTTCAAGTTCTACTGCATAATCATATTTTTTTAAATATTTAGCACAAGAAATAAACCAGTACATATTAGAAGAAAAATAACCATTTTCATATTCTGACTTAAAAGAATCAAAGGCTCTTTCAATTAATTCATATCCTTTTTTCTCTTCAAAGTTATCTATGAGATAAACACCATAAAGGTAAAGTGAGTCATTATAGGTTGGATTGATCTCTAACGACTTTTTTAACCAACGCTGATATTCCTCTTTGCTATTATATTTATATTTTAATGCTATATTGAAAGCTGTAACAGCAGAGGGTTCTTCTTCCATTGCTCTCATATAAAAAGTTAATGCTTTTTCATTGTCTCCTGCATTACTATAGGCAACTCCTATATTATTTAAGCTACCACTATTAAACTTATCATACATTTCTTCAAGAATCTCTGCAACATTTAGGTCTAATCCTAACTGTTCATATTCATTTTTTAGTTTTCTCAATGTATTTAATGAAGCTTCTCCATTGTTAGAAACGACCTCTTTATTAAACTCTTTTTCTGCTTCAAATTTTTTTCTATCTCTAAAAGAGATATCTGCATTAGAAAATGGATTTAAAGGTTTTACCTTTACTCTCTTCCCATTAACTGTTGCTTCAATATTCATTCTTTTATCTGAGTTTATATTTATTTTCAATTCAATTTTCATATCTAAAGTAAATCCTTTTTTGTCAGGACTTTCAATTTCTATATTATGTAATAATCTACTTTTATTACCTACACATATTGGAATTTCAATTACTTTTTGATTATTCTTTTGTACTTGTAAATTGTCAATAATAATTGATTCACACGGAATAATCGTTCCTGCTTTAAGTAGAGTTTGAAGAGTTTCATCATTTCCATTTTTTATAATTATAATAATGGGTTCACTTGTAATAGGCTCTATAATATTTTTATTAAACCCATTAAATATCATAGAATGAATAGATGCCCCTTGTGAAACATGAGCTTGTAAATCTTTAGGTATCAGATGTTCTGACTCATCGAAATACTCTTTTAATGATTTCTGAATCAGTGGATTTTTAGCACTTCCTCCAATAAAAAGTAGATAATCAATATCATGTTTCTCTAAATGAGACTTTTTAAGAGCTGAACGAATAGGAGAGTAGATATTTTTATTTTTTGAATTATGTTGAGAGGTAAATAACTCATTAATCTCAAAAAACTCTTTATAAGTAAGTGTTGGGTTAGAGAGAATAAATGTGCCTTTTCTTGATTTAATAGTTATAGTATGGTGTAAAGAGATAGAAGCATTTTTCTTAAGTAGTTGATTTAATCCTCTTCTCTCTAATAATAGAGCTAGTTCTTTACTTGTAGAGATTTTTAATAACTCTGCCGATTTTTCTAATTTTGGAAGAATATGCTGTTCTATATCTTTTTTCTTAAAAAAGCTCTCTTCTACTTTATTTTCTTTTAAAAATTGTGGTAGCAAAATATCTTTAGCAATTAACTTATCTATATCATTTCCTCCTAAAGCTTCAAAGCGTGAAATAGATAAATTTTTAGAGTAAAAACCTTTAGGGTTATAACCTATTTCAAGAATCGAAATATCACAAGTTCCTGCTCCAAAATCAAATACTAAAAGATTCGTAGGATAATCCTCTAAAATAGAAATTTCACTTTTAAGTTCAGGGTCACTCACATAACTCAAAAAGGCTGCATTTGGTTCATCTATTAGAGCTTGTTTATCTTTCATCATCCCATTATCATGAAGACCATCAATTAAATCTTTTCGTTGATTGGCTTCAAATGAAGCAGGAATACTTACAGCATACTCAATATTAGATGGTAAATTGTGTTCTTTAGTATACTTTTCAATCTGTACTTTTAAATATTTAAAGAAAATGCGTGTAACATCTTTTGGATTTAAGATTTTTATTCTTTCATTATTTAACTCTGATTGAGGATACTTGTAACCGACATCCTCTCCTAACTCCATCTTAAAAGAGTGCCATAAATTTTTTCCTTGCTTAAGTTTTAACTTAAGTAAACTTGCTCCCTCTCCTACCAATAGTTTTTGATTATACCAAGCAACCATTGTAGGGATTTTATATGAATTATAAATTGTTCCATCATAAAGTTTTTGATTTAATTCTATAGATTTAGCAAGAATAGTTGAATTACTTGTATCAAAGTAAGCTAAACTAACAACGGTTGTTGAAGTTCCAAAATCTATACCAATATATGTTGTATCCATTTGAAAGTTTTGAGTTAGTTGATTTGATGTTTTTGTAGGTAATATTTTTTTAATTGTTAGGTGAGTCAAATCTTATTCCTTTTATTTATATTAATTATTTATATTATATATTTAAATTAATATATTTAAGATTAAATGGATTTTAATGGAGATGTTATGCACGTTTTTTCCTTTGGAAGTGTTTTTAGATTAACGCTTGTTTTTTATATATTATTTAAAACTTACTGTTCAAACTCCAATTGTTTAAAAAACTCCAAAATAGCAGGGTCAGCTTTAACATCACTCAACTTAATAGGTCGTTTTAGGGTAATTCCTTCTAATGTTTTACATCTTGATAAGGCAACATAAGTTTGTCCATATGCAAATGCTCCTCTAACTCCTAAATCAATATTAAGCTTTTCTATGGTCATACCTTGTGACTTATGAATAGTTATTGCCCAGCCTAATGATATTGGGTATTGAGTAAAAATACCAAGTAGTTTCTTTTCAATTCGTCTTGTATCATAATTGTATGTATATTCAGGTTTTTCCCAATGTTCTCTTGCTACAGTAACAATATTTTTACTATCTTCTAATTGGATGAGAATATGTTCATCTTTAAAATCTACAATTGTACCAAGTGAACCATTGAACCACAACCTATCTGAAGAATTTTGTACAAAAATAATTTTTGCTCCAATTTTTAAATCTAAAATATCAGGAGCAGGAAAGTGCATTTTTCTTTGTTTTAGTTGACCTGTATAGGTAGCATGAAAAGTTCTAAGACTATTCGGATTTTCTTCTAACTTTTTTTCATTTATCATTTTTGCTGTTGCATTGGTAGCTACTAAAGTTATGCTATCTGTTTGTTTTTCTATTTTATCAGAATAGCACTTTTGATTAAGTAATTTAACATATTTATGATGATGCTTATTTATACGAATATGATTTAAAATATTAATAAAATTTCTATCAGTTTGTCTAAATACCTTTCTTAACTCTATAGGTATAATGTTTATAGAGTTAAATACATCAGCCGAATAAAAATAGTGACTGTTATATCTATGAGTAAAAAATACTCCGACCTCTTCATCTGGAACAATCGGAGGAAGTTGCAATAAATCTCCAATAAATAGGATATTTATTCCTCCAAAAGGTAACTCATTTTTTCGTGCTTTTTTTAATGAATTATTCATTACATCTATTACATTTGGACTAACCATTGAAATTTCATCTATAATTAAAAGACTTAAATCTTTTATGACAGGAATCATATTATTTTTCAAAGGATAACATTCCTCTGGGTTTAATACTTTTATAGGAAGAGAAAAAAAAGAGTGTATTGTTTGACCACCTACATTAAGAGCTGCTATAGATGTAGGTGCAATAACTGCACAATTTTTTATTTTGGAGACTAAATATTTAATCAGTGTTGATTTTCCTGTTCCTGCTTTTCCTGAAACAAATATAGCTTGGTTTTCTTTTTTCGCTAAGTCTAATATAGCTGTATACTCAGGAAGAATTTCAATAGATGTTTCATCAAAAACTTTTTTTTTCTTATGCATATCTATAAATTCTTTTTGACGATGAATATTTTCACTTATTTCTGATAAGTTTACGGTTTTTAACTGCATAGTTCAAGTTCTCCTTGTCTTGGAAGATTTAAATTTTCAACTATTTCACTTAAATTTTGAAGTTTTTCTTGAGTATCAGAGTATTTTCTAATAGCCGTTTTTAAACCGTTTGTTGTTTTTGCTTTACTTGTCAAACCTAATTTTTTACTAATATTTTTTAAAATATCTGTATCTTCAATATCTTTTAATATTTCATCAGTTGTTATTTTTTTAGTAACCAAACTATTAACCTCTATTTTATTTTTTTGAGTATTAATGTTTGGTTCTTTAAGCTCTTTGATTTTAGAATCTTTTTCAGATTTAAGTTTTTCTAACGCTTCTTTTTCAGATTGAAGCTCTTTAGCTTTTGCTTGAACTTCTTCTTCAAATTTAGCTTTCTCTTTTTCTGAAATATTATTTTTTTCTTTAAACTCTTTGATTTTAGAATCTTTTTCAGATTTAAATTTTTCTAACGCTGCTTTTTCAGATTGAAGCTCTTTAGCTTTTGG
>CAMZLA010000063.1 GCA_947311665.1 uncultured Candidatus Altimarinota bacterium
ATTTGATCCAGAAAAAGAAAGTGTTTGGGACAAAAATTGGGGATATGGAGATATAAAAAAAACTAATTTTTATAATAGATCAGTAAATCTTTTAACAGAAAAAAATTTTATACAATGGCTTCCTACCAAAGAAAATTTCAAATTTTTTGGAAAGGAATTTAATAATGAAGCAAAAAATAAATTTGAAAAATGGACACGAGATTTTCATGCTATATGGGTAAAAATTCTGCAAACAAAATATAAAGAACAAGATCTGCAAACAAAATTATCAGAAACAAATAATGATAAAAAATCAAAAATTTCTGTAGAACTCTGGAAAACACTTGAAACAGACCTTAAAAATAAAATAGAAAATTTTGTATATATTTCTTCTTCTCATAAAAAAGGGAAACAAATAAAAATTAATCTTTTTCATCAGGAATTTCTGAATATTCCAGATATAACACAAATTTTTAGAGCCATTGAATTACTCGAAGCATATTTAGCACTTGTTCTTGAAAATACGGATAGTGATTTAAAAAAATTTCGTGAAGCAAAAAATAGCTTTGAATCACTGAAAAAACGAAAACAAAAAAACACTTCTATCTTTTTTGAAAAATTTAATATTTCTCCAAAATCGATAGAATTAGATGAAAAAGAAAATCAAGAATTTAAGCAACGAAATCAATCACTTATAATAAAAACATCAGAAAATAAATTGATGCTTATCTTTGATTTTTCTGGCGATGCTATTAGTTTTGAAATAGATGAAGAAAATATAAAACAAATACATCTTATTTCTTCTGAAAAAACAGCATTAAAAAACTCAGAAATTTCTAAATCTTTTTTAGAGAATTATAAATGCATAGGGAAAACCGTATTGGTAGAAAATCAAAAAAAAGATAAAGAAAAAAAAATGGGAAAAGAAAATTTTTGCCTTAAAACACTTCATCATTTTAAAGTCTATATTTTAAAAGAACTTCCAAAAACAACGGTTCTTTTAGATATTATTTTAGCAGATAATAGACTTAAAAATATTGGAGAAGTAAAGAAATCAGCAAAAACTATTTTTCAAGGAGAAACTGCATATCATCAAAAACTTAAAAGAGAACTTATAAAAAACTTTTTTGAAAGTAGTTGGGAAGAAAACCTTGCAGAATTAGAAAAAACTGAACCATATCTCATTTCATCAGCACAACTTTTTTGGCGACGAAAAGAAGAAAAACTCAAACATCTTTCTAAACCTTCACTTAAAAAAAACAAAGACAGGTATAGTCATGTAGAATTTCATATCATTACAGAAAAAGCAATATTAAAAAATCAACAATATAAACAACGCCATCCAGAAAATTTAAATGAGTTACAAAAAGATGCTCGCTATATTTTAGCATTTGACCCAGGACTAAATAACCCGTGTACTGCTGCATTATGGGATATAAAAGAGAAAAAATTTGATATAAAATTTTCTAAAAAGATAACAGATTTAGGACATAAACTAGCGGAAAAACTAGAAAAAGAAAACTCAAAAAATTTACAAAAAATAAAAACTTCTCGTGTTTTTGGAAAAGGAAAGAAAAATATAAATGAAATCCGAAAAAAAGGGTTACAAAATATTGTAGCAGAAATTGTTTCATATATATCAGATAAAAATGAGATAGATGTAAAATCTGAAAAAGTAATGATTATAATGGGAGATGGAAAAGAGAGCATAGATAAGCATGTCAAAAATAATTTTAAACGAGCAGAGCAAGCCTTTTTTGATAAACTTGCACAAAAACTTTCAGAAATGGGTGTTCTAGAAGGTGTATTTGAAACAAAATATGCAACCAAAAAAGAAAAAGAAAAAAACTTTTCTGGATTATTAAAAATAGTAAATGAAGAAAATTCTTCTCATATTTGCTATGAATGTAACCATAAACAAAGCCCAAAATATGGAGAAGAATTTATAAAAGAATTAGAAGATTCTAAGTTTTTTGAACAAGAATTTAAAAAAAATGAAATGATTATTCCTATAAAAAATTGGGAAAAAAAAGAAGAAGTAAAACCAGAAAAAATATTTTCATCAGAAAGTCTCAAAAAAATTCACCCAAAACCAGAGTGGAAAAATGGAAAAAATAAAGAAATAACACTTCGAGAAAAATGGGAAGAATGTTTTATTGATGAGAATGATAAAATACGAGAAATATCTGAACAGCAACGAATGCTAAAAAACTTTTATTTCTGGTTTTTTGGTGGAACAGAAATAACTAAAAAAGGGAAAAAAGGAAAAACTTGGGATATGCATACCAGTTTAGAAGAGTTTGTATGTGCCAATTGTGAAATGATTCAAAATAATGATATGAATGCAGCCAAAAATATTGTTAAGTTTTATATTAAGGAAAAGTAAAAACAATCCAATATTTATATTTTTATTTCACTCTAAATATTGTTACACTTTATATAAGAAAAAAATATTCTCTTTCATTCTCATGACAAAAAAACAATTATTATTACAAGAAGTTATTGCTGCTGTAGAAAAATTTCATGATGCTTTTGGAATTGAAAATGCATATGAACCTACATTACTCGATAAATCGGACTCAATTCTTCGATATAAATTAATGCGAGAAGAAAATGAAGAATATCTGGAAGCATGCGAAAATAATGATATGGTTGAAATAGCCGATGCTCTGGGAGATATGTTATATATTTTATCTGGAACAATTTTAAAACACGGATTACAAAATAAAATTGAACCAGTTTTTGAAGAAATTCAAAGAAGTAATATGTCTAAATTGGATGAAAATGGAAATGCAATTATTAACGATGGAATTATTGACCCAACAAGACCAGCAGGAAAAGTTTTAAAAGGAGAAAATTATACTCCTCCAGAATTAAAAACAATTTTAGAAATGTAATTTTATAAAATATTTAATATATTTTTTTTTGAAAAATAACGAATCTTCTCATTGGATACAATTATTTCGATATATTGTAGCAGGAACTCTTACAACTCTGCTCGATTTATTAATATTTCAAGTTAGCTATTATCAATTTGGATTTTCTCGAAATGAATCAGTTTTTTATGCGTTTATTACTGCTTTGCTTTTTAGTTTTGTGGTAAATAGATTTTGGACTTTTAAAGGAAATTATACAAATGATGAATGGAGGATTTCTCAGTTTTTAAAATTTGTTTTTGTTGCCAGCATTGGGCTGATGATAACATTATTTTCTATGAAAATATTAACAGAATATTTTTCTATTGAAGCGTTATTTTCTAAAATAATAACATCGGCTATTGTTTTTGGTTGGAATTTTATTGTGAATTCTTTTTGGACTTTTTCATCAAAAGACGAAGAAATAATTTTAAAACCTCTTTTGCCAGAAAAAAAAGATTTCTCTTTCGAGCTTTCTCTCATTATTCCTGCTTATAATGAAGAAAAACGACTTTCAAAAACACTAAAAGATTGCATTTCATATTTCTCATCACTAGATATTGAATATGAAATTATTGTTGTTGATGATGGAAGTATTGATAATACCTCAGAAATTGCAAAAGAATATTTATCAGCTCCTCATAAAATAATCCAATTATCAAAAAATAAAGGAAAAGGGTTTGCAGTAAAAACAGGTGTTTTAGAAGCAAAAGGAAGATATATTCTTTTTTGTGATGCAGATGGAGCAACTCCTTTTCATCAGTATAAAAAACTGAGAGAAGCCATGCTTTTTTCTGAAATAGCTATTGGTTCTCGATATAAAAATAGAGAAACTGTTGAAATAGCACAGCCATTTTATAGAACTCTTCTTTCTCGAATTGGGAATATTATTGCTCAAATATTTTTAATAGAAGGAATTTCTGATACTCAATGTGGTTTTAAACTTTTTAGAAATGATGTAGGAAAGAAAATATTTCAATATCAAAAAATAGAACGATTTGCATTCGATATTGAATTTTTGATGCTTGCAAAAAAAGAAAATTATAAAATAATAGAAATTCCTGTTATATGGTTCGATCAGCCAGGAACAACAGTTGAAGGAATGAAAGATTGGCTAAAAGCAATGACAGATGTTCTTCGCATTAAATTTTATATGATGTTTGGATTTTATGGGAAAAAATAAATATTTTTTTCATCAGTTCAGAGCAGTATATAAAAAGAAGTATATTGAATTTTCAATATACTTCTTTTGTTTTATCTTCCAATGGTGCGAAAAAGAGGACTTGAACCTCCACGACCAAAAGGTCACTAGACCCTCAATCTAGCGCGTCTACCAATTCCGCCATTTTCGCATGACATAACAATTTTAGTGGTTGCGGGGATAGGAATCGAACCTATGATCTACGGGTTATGAGCCCGTCGAGATACCACTTCTCCACCCCGCGACACTTCACAATTTTTTTAAAATTGCGAAAAATACTCTATCACAATCTTTTTCTCTTTGTCTAGTCTAATTATTTTTGATAGAATAAAAGTAATAATTTTTAATTTTTAATTATGGCAATTACTCTAAAAACTCCTGTTGATGTAAATAATCTTACAGATAGTGAACGAAAACATATTCCTTATATTTCATATGATGGAAAAACAGTTACAGTTTCTTGTGGATATGGAATTATTCACCCAATGACAGAAGAACATTATATTATTTATATTGAGCTTTTTCAAAATGGAAAATCTGTAGGAAAAAAAATGCTTACTCCAGCTGATGAAGCAAAAGCAATATTTACTCTCGATTCTATAGAAAATTTATCGGCTCATGCGTTTTGTAATGAACACGGTATTTGGGAAAGTTTATAAACATAATTTTTTTGCTGTTTGTAATGCTTCTTCGCTTACAATTTCTCCAGAGATCATTTTTGCAATGGTCTCTATTTTTTCATCTCCTGTAACATATCGTAATTGTGTAACTGTTTTATTTTCATGATGTGTTTTTTCTACAATTAAATGATGATCGGCCATTGCTGCTATTTGAGGAAGATGAGTAATAGATATTATTTGTCTTTTTTCCGATAATTTTTTCATTTCTTTTGCCATTTTCTCTGCAATACTTCCAGATACTCCCGTATCAATTTCATCAAAAATCAATGTTGTTCCATGAGGAAAAAATTGTTTAAGAGCGAGTGTTATTCTTGCAATTTCTCCTCCAGAAGCAATTTCTGATATATTATGAAGTGTTTGTTCTTGATTGGCAGAGAAGAGGAATTGAACCTGTTCGTTTCCATATTTACATAAATCTGTTTCTGAAAATGCAACTTTAAACTGTGCTTTTTCCATTCCCATTTTTTTACATTTTTCTTCTATCTGTTCAGAAAATTTTTTCTGAATTTTTTTTCGTTCATCAGATAAATTTTTAGCAAATCCCAATACTTTATCTTTCAATATTTCTACAGAATATTCTTGTTCTAAAACTTTTTGTTCATATTCTGCCAATAATTCAATATTTTTTTCTAATTTTTCTTTTTTTTCAAATAATTTTTGAGCATCAGCAACATTTTCTTCTTGAATCCATGTTTCAACCTGATGAATTAATTGTTTATATTCATCTCGTTTTTCATCATTTTTTGGAAGTAATTTTTCTAAATCATCTATCAATTCAGGAATAATAGAAAATAATGGTTGCATTTTTTTTCTAATATTTTCATCAATATTTTTTATGTATTCTTCGGCTGTATCTATTTGAGAAAGAATACTTTCTCCTTCTCCTGCAAGAAGGTTTATGCAATAACTAATTTCTTGTGATTTTTCGAGAGAAATTTGAGATTTTTTCATAAATAATTTTGCTTTTTCAAATGTTTCTAAAGAAAAATTTATTTTTTCCATTCTTTGCAATTGAAATTCCCAAAACTCTTTTTGAATATTTTTTTCTTTTATTTCTTCCTGTAATATTTCTAGTTTTTTTTTCTCTTCTTTATATTTGATGAATGTTTTTTGAAAAATATTTTTCACTTCTTTATTCTCCAAAGCAGAATCGAAAAGGGCAGTTGCTGCTTCTGGTTTTTTTAAAAACATATTATCATGCTGTGAATGCATATGAAATATTTCTGATGATATTTTAATTCCTTCTTTTAAGGATTCTGGAATATCATTAATAAAAAATCGTGATTTTTTATTTTCTAAAATTCGTCTAAAATTATATTCATTTAAATCTAAATCTATAACCGTTCGTCCATCAAAAAAATTTTTTGCTCGTTCTCCAATACCCAATTTAATAGCATTACAAAAAAAAGATTTTCCTGCTCCTGTTTCTCCTGTAATAACTGTAAATCCAGAAGAAAATGTTATTTCTTCATTTTCTACCAGTCCAAGATTTTTAATAGATATTTTTTTTAACATTTTTAATGATATAAATTTTTTTAATATATTATTCTACAAAATAATTATATCATAAATTTTTTATATCATCTCATTATATTCTCTCGTCTCATTTCATTTGATATGTGTTATATAAAATTTTCAAAATTGAAAAATTTATTTTAGAGCTTTCAATTTATCTCTTATTTTTTATTTTTTATTTTTTATTTTTTATCTCTTATCTATTTCACTTTTTATTTTCCAAATCATTTTTTCATTTTCAATTAAAACATAGAAAGAATGAAGAGATTCGAGCAATTCTTTGGGAAATGAATCTATAGTTTTGTGTTTATATTGCAGAAGTAATGTATGAATTTTATTTATAACTTTTTTTCTAATAAAGCTTGAAATATGATTTTTCAATTGTTTTTCAATTGTTGGAGAAAATAATAATTTTTTTGTACTACTCGAAATATCAATATCTTTATGAAAAATCATTTGAAATATTCTTGAAGTATATTCTTTATATCCCATCTTTATTAATGCAATAATACAATGTTTTTTTATATTAATATCTGTTTTTTTATCATTTAAGATCTCTTCTATTCGTGTTTTATAATATTTTGATTTAATTTCTCCTGCTGTATATATACCACTCATTTGCATATGTATATCATCAGAAAAAATCATTTTATCTATATATTTTCTAACTTCTCTTTTATATCTTGGAAATGAAGACAAGGCAATAATGCTTGCCGAAATTATATATGGATTTTTATGTTCTAAAAGAGGAGAAATATATGGTGCTATTGAAATATCATTAAAGGTTTTACATCCTAATATAGAGCAAAATGCTGTATCAATATTTTCTGAATGAATTGATTCTATTAAAAAAGATGCAATGGATAGATATTTTATATTTTTAAAAACTTGAATAACTGCCAATCTCAATCGTTTTGAATCGGCATTTATAAAAACTTTTTTAAGTGAAGAAATTATTGCATGTCGAGAAAAAACTTGATTATCTAAATATTTCTGTAGTGTACTATATTTTCCCAATGCTTCTACACTTGCCAATTGTAATTCTTTATTTCCTCTTTCCAATGCCCATAAAATATCTGGTAATGCTTCATTTTTTTGCAATTCTCCAAATGCATACAATATTTTTTTTTGAATATGAATATCTGTTTGTTTGTTTCGCAAAGTAAATGAAAGGATGGGGATTGTATTATAATGCCCTTTTTGTGAAAGAATTTCTATAGCATCAAATTTGTCTTCAGAATTTATTTCTTCACTAATATTTTCTATTGCCAATTTTGTATATTCTTTTTGCAATTTTTTATATAAAAATAATATTCCAAAAGAAACAATAGCAAGAAATAAAGAGGCAGAAATATATAATCCTATAAAATTAAAATGATAGATAAATGCAAGAGAAGAAATAAGAATAAGAATTAATGATGAGAAAATAATTCCTAACGGTTTTGCAATTCCTTCTAAAATTTCTTTAGCATTTTCTCGTATATCATTTTGAAATGAATAAAAAGATGAATGATATGAGTTTTTTGACAAAGCACCACTCACTTCATATACTCCTTTCGTACTTAAACCGAACCAAAAAGATCCGGTAAAAATACCCAGAAGAGATGTTAAAAACAAAAATAATGGTTGAATAAATATTGTTTTTATCACTCCTAAAAAATGCTGAATTTTTGAAGCAAAAAATATTTGTAAAACAACAGAAAGTCCATATGTTGTAATATGAAAAGCCCCAATTCCATGGGTTAATTCTTTTACTATTATTTCTTGTGTTTGTAATGTTTCATGGCTAAAAAGAACAATGAGCGACATTGAATATAATAACTCTGCTATAATGTATATTCCTACTTGTAAAAAAACAAAAATAAATAAAGTTTGGAGAAGGGGAGTATTTTGAACTTCTTTTATAATTTCTCTAAAAGAATGATTTGTTTTTTTTACATTTTCTTTTTTTTTTGTTTTACATAATATATTTGTAATATGTTCTTCTTCATATTCTTGGAAAAAAAGGATTACAAAAGAAGAAAGAATAATAATAGCCCATGCAACAATAAGAGATTCTGGTGTAAAGTAGAGAGAAAATAAAAAGGCTAAAAACCCTGAAAAAATTCCTCCCATTGGTTCTGCTGATTCTATAAGTGGAAAGGCTTCTTCACTTTCGAGTGGTGAAAATTTTTTTTCTATATTCATAGAAAGAAGAATATTTAATTGAAGCATTCCTATAGAAAAAAGACTTCCAATTGAAATAAAGAAATAAAAGAAGGAATATTCTTTTAAAAAATAAGTAAAAATAAGAAATATTGGAATTGTTCCAGAAAAAATTAATAATAATTTTTGATCAGAATATCTTTTTAAAAAAAACTGAGAAATAATAGTTCCAACAATAGTTCCAAAAGCAATACCTAAAAAAAGCAGTGGTAATTTTGGAGATTGGTAATATGCAATGAAATATGAAAGAAGAAGTGTCATTCCTATCACACTTCCAGCAGTAAAAAGAAATCGAACTCCCCAAAACCAAAAAGATTTACGAAGAGACTCTTCTGGTAATTGTTTCCATAAAGAAAAAAAAGAAAATTTTTTCATGATAAATATTTATTTGTTATTAGTTTTTTTTGTTTCATAATATCATAAATCCTTCTTTATATCAAGAAAATATATTGATATGATAGAGATATATTTTTCTGTTTTTTTATATTATGATTGCATTTATTCGAGGAAAACTTTTTGAAAAGAATAGAGATAGTTCTGTTTTTATAGATGTTAATAATATTGGATATAAAGTTTTTATTCCTCTAAGAATTTCTGGAAAATATAAAAAAAACGATGAAATGTTTTTATATACTTTTCATCGGTTGGGCGATGGGATTGATGATTTATATGGAATGGAAACAAAAGAAGAGTTGGAATTTTTTCAATTGTTACTTTCTGTTTCTGGTATTGGGCCCAAAAGTGCATTAGCAATGAGTGAAATGGATTCTTCTCATATTCAAAAAGCAGTTGAAGAAGAAGATATTGCATTCATTACAAAAACTCCTGGTGTTGGGAAAAAAACAGCATCTCGACTTATATTAGAGCTGAAAGGAAAGCTTCCAGATATTTCTCATACGGCTTCATCGACAGAAAAAAATATATATGCCGATGTTTTTCTTGTGCTGGAAGGGCTAGGTTTTCTAAAACAGAATATTGAAAAAGTCTTTTCAAAAATTCCTAAAAAAATATCAACAGAAACTGATGAAAATATAATTAAATGGGCTTTGAATAGATTAACATAGAATTGCACTTCGACAGGCTCAGTGTCCAAAGTATTTCTATTTACTGGAAATAATGGTGAGATATACAATTCCTTCTTTTGAAACTTGTATAGAAAGTCCATATTGATATTTATTTTTAAATAATTCATCAAGATTATTTGAATTATTTTTTAAATATTCAATTATTTTTTCTGGACTTTCATGAGAGAGAACAAAAATTCCGCTATTTTCAGAAATATTATATTCATCAAGAAGGTTTTTCCAATTTGTTTCTGATGAAAAATTTGTATTTGCTTCATTTTTCTCTGCCATTATTTTGCTCCATTTTTTACTAATATTTTCCAATGTAGAAGATTTGGCTGTAAATTTATAATTTTTTTCTATGTAATTATATATTTCTTGATTTCCTCGTTTTATATCATTTGAAGACAGTGGTGTTTTTTGAAATAATTCTACAAGAATCGTTTCTCCACTCTCCATAACATCAGTCCCAATCCCAATAAAAGAAATATCATTGCTTAATAATGCATTTCTATGAGTAGGGGAATATTCCAGTCCAATAGCTGCTTTCATTATTCCGTCTGAATGTAATGCAATATTTTCTTTTATACCTGTTTCAATCGAATAATCAGATCGCATATCATTGGCAGATTTTCCTTCTGGACTATAATGAGAAAAATAGTTTCGCTCTTTCATATCTGTTGCTCGAACTTGTGCAAGTGATGTTACGCTTTCTGATGAAATGAGTTTTTTTCTATTATTTTTTTGTCGAAATTTATTTATTTCTTGAATAACATTTGAAATATTTGAAGAATTATTTGTAATGCTATCGTAATTATTGGGAAGAATTGGATAAAACCCTTTTGGAGTAATGGGGAGAATTGCTTTTGCAAGCCCTGCATCATCTACAATTTCAATGATATAAAAATCTTTTTGAAGAGGAGAAAAAGTAAGAGAAATATTATTTCCATTTTGATATAATTCTTTTTTAAAAAGATTTTCATGAGTGTCTAAAACATATCCTTCTGCTGTAGAAATTTTCTTATCTGATGAAAATTTTATTTGAATATTTTTATCATATTCCCACGAAATATTTTTTTCTGAAATTTCATCAGGTAAAAATTCTGTAAATCGTTCATATGCTGCAATTTTTATGGTTGCAATATTTTCATAATTTCCATTTATTTTCCCTTCTAGAGAAAGATAAATATCTCCTTTTGTAAAATTTTTCCAAAAGCTAACAGGTATCAATATTGATTTTCCTTGAGTAAGAATTGAGTTTTGTCTATTTTTTTGTTTGGCAATAATTTTATATTGAGAATAATTGTTTTCATTTTCCCATTCTAAATATAATTTCCCTTGTTGATATTTTGCATTAAGTTTTTCAATAGATGAAATATTAGGAAGTGAAATATTTTTTTTATTCAAAGAGTATAAATACATTAATCCTACTAAATCTCCACGATTGAGCGTATATTTTGCATTGTTTTTATCTTTTATAATTCCTAACTCTATTGCTTTTTCAAAATATGGCTCGAACCATTGCTCATTGCTTCGAGGAGAAGAAACAGAAATATTATTTATTTCTAAAATCATTTTTATAGCTTCTGCTTTGTTTACTGTTCGTGCAGGATAGAAAAGTCCAGTGTTCCCATCTCCTTTTATAATATTTTTTCTTTTTGCTGTTGCAACATATTTTGCAAACCATTCATCTTTTGGAACATCTGCAAAAGGATTAACTGATGTTTTTTTAGAATAGATATGAGACCCTTCCATTAATATTTTTAGAGTTTCTGCTCGAGAAACACTTTTTTCAGGTTTAAAAGTTCCATCGCTATATCCATTAATTGTTCCATTATGTAAGAGTTCTGTAATAGCAGAAAATTTATAATGATCTGGTGCAACATCAGAAAAAAATGGAAATCGTTCTGTTATAGCAAAAGAACTATTGAAACTTGCAAACAGTAGAAATGTGAAAATGCTTGAAAATATTGTTTTTTTCATTGTTTTTTTAAAATAAAAAATTCTTTTCATTATACACAAAAAGAGTTTATAAAACAAGATTCAAAAAAATAACTGTAAAATATTTTTTATAAATGATAAAATATAGATATATAATAGATATTTAATCTATATTTATTTTACTTTTTAAATAAAAAATTTATGTACGATTTTGTAGTTATTGGATCTGGAGCGGCGGGATATACAGCGGCGTTATATGCAGTTCGGTATAAAATGAAAACATTGGTTATTGGAAACCAAGAAGGAGGGCAATCGGCTTTGGCTCATGATATAGAAAATTATCCAGGATTTGTAAGTATTAAAGGTCCAGATTTAATGAAAAAATTTAAAGAATGTGCTCTTGAATATGGAACAGAAACAAAAATGGATGAAGTAAAAGAAATTATTAAAAATGATGATGGAACATTTTCTTTGCCTTTGGCATATTCAGGAGAAACTATTCAAGCAAAATCGGTTCTCTATGCAGCAGGAACAAAAAATAGGAAACTGAATGCAAAAGGAGAAGATGAATTTTATGGAAAAGGAGTAACATATTGTGCAACATGTGATGGGTTTTTCTTTAAAGGAAAAACTGTTGGAATTGTTGGTGGAGGAGATAGTGCTGCAACTTCGGCATTATATATGGCAGATTTATGTCCAAAAGTATATTTATTTGTGAGAGGAGATAGCATGATAGCTGAACCTATTTGGCAAGAACAATTGGCAAAAAAAGAGAATATAGAAATTTTATATAATACATCTGTTGATGAATTTGCAGGAGAAAAATCTCTGGAAAAAGTTATTACAAAAGATGGAAAAGAAATAGAATTGCAAGGATGTTTCATTGAAATTGGAGCAAGTCCAAATACGGCATTACTCGACTCTTTCAATATTGAAAAAGATGGAGGAGGATATATTGTAGTAGAAAAAGATCAATCTATCCCAAATATTGCAGGATTATTTTCTGCAGGAGATGTAACAACAAATTCTAATCATTTTCATCAAATTGCAACAGCTGTTGGAGAAGGAGCTGTTGCTTCAAATGGAGCATTTAATTATGTTTCAAAATTATAAAAGAGTTACCATGCAAGAAACTTTCATTCCTTCTCCTTTTCCATATCCATCAAGTTTTTCTCCTGTTGTTGCATTTAATCCAATAGAGTTTTCTGATATATGTAAAAGTTGAGAAAGTTTTGTTCTAAACAGTGGAAAATATTTTTCTATTTTAGGACGCAATCCTTCGAAAGAAAGCACACAATGAATTATTTTTTTGTTGTGTGTTTTTAGCATAGATAATATTTTTTCAAGATATATAGCAGAGTTTGTAATTCCTTTTTTGCATAAAGGGTCGGCAATAACCGAAAAACTATTTTCGCCAATGCTAGAAAGTATCGCATTGCACAATGCATGCAATGCAACATCTGCATCGGAATTTCCTTTGAATGCTGGTGAATTTTCTATTTCAATATTGCAAAGCATACATTTTTTGTTTGTTTCTTTTTTTTCAAATTGATGACTATCTATTCCAAATCCTGTAATTGGAAATTTTTCTATTTTTTGAGAAATATCTGATTCATATGTTATTTTAATATTTCTATCTGATGCTGGAATAATTTTTATTTTTCCGCCAGAAATTTCAGCAAGCATGAGTTCATCAGTTATTTCTTGTGGAAATTTTTTTATTGTTTTATATTTTTCATAGAAGCAAATCCATTGCTTAAAATCTGATGCATATGCTCCTTGCGGGGTTTCCATAGCAAAAATATTTTCTCTGTTGAGTGTTTTGCATTCTTCTTTTTTTTCATCATATTGGCGTATTGTGTTTGTTGTTTTTCGTCCAACTCCCACCGCTGTGTTTTCAGAAATATTTTCTAAGACTTCAGAAATTTCATCTGATGAAACAAATGGATTGGCAGCATTGTGTATTAAAATTTTGTTATTTTCTGTTATATTTTCAATTCCTAAACAGAAACTTTCATATCGAGAATTTCCTCCAGAAATAATTTTTGTTATTTTAGAAAACTGATGAATAAATTTTTTATTTTCTTCATCGGTAAAACTTCCAACAATATATATTTTTGAAATTTTTTCATGATTTTGAAATTGTTCTATAGTTGTTTCTACAACAGTTTTATTATTTTCGATATATTTTTTCAATTTATTTGAGCCAAATCTATGAGATTTTCCATTGGCAAGAATGATGACGAAAGACATAAAAAGAGGAAAAGTATACTTTTATTTATATGTAAAAAGTAGCAAAAAATATTATTTTTTAGTAGAGTTTATAAGAAAATTAAAAATATGTTTTATGAATATTGGAATAATTGCAGATGGAAACAGAAGATGGGCAGAAAAAAATAATCTTCCTGCTCATGAAGGGCATATGAAAGGGTTTACTGCTATTGCCGATGAAGTTATTCCTGCATGTTTCGATGATGATGAATGTACTGCGGTAACAATTTATGGATTTTCTACAGAAAACTGGAAACGCTCGCCATTTGAAATAAAAAAATTGATGGAGATTTACTCAGTGATGTGTGATAAATTTCAATCTCTTTTCATAGACAAAAAAGTGAAATTGGTCTGGGCTGGACGAAGAGATAGGCTTCCAAAAATTTTAGTAAAAAAATTGGAACATTTAGAAGAACAAACAAAAAATAATAATTTTTTTACTGTCTACCTTTGTCTCGATTATGGAAGCCATGATGAGCTGAGAAGAGCTGTAAAAAAAGCAGGAGAAAATAATGAACCAGAAAAATTTGAAAATTATTTAGAAGTTCCAACTCTCGATATCATTATTAGAACAGGTGGAGAACAACGACTTTCAAATTTTTGTATGTGGCAAGCGGCATATAGTGAGTTTTTTTTCATTCCACAATTTTTACCAGAACTTACCAATTCTGATGTAAAAAAAATTATTGAACAATTTTCTAAAAGAGACAGAAGAAAAGGAGGAAATAAAAAATAAATAAAAAATAAAAATAATAAATAAAAATAAAAGACAAAAAAATATAAGAATAAGAAGAAATATAAGAACAAGAAGAAGTATAAGAAAATATAAGAGAAGTGAATAATATGAGATAATAAATAATAAAACTTATAATGCTTAATTCAATTCATTCTCCATCGGATATAAAAAAACTTTCAATTCATCAGTTGAAAGATTTATGCAAAGAAATTCGCCAATTTTTAATAGAACATGCAGCAAAAAATGGTGGACATTTTGCTTCTTCTTTGGGAGTTGTTGAACTCACCGTTGCTCTACATTATGTTTTTGAAATGCCAAACGATGATATTGTTTGGGATGTTGGACATCAGGCTTATGTGCATAAATTGCTTACAGGGCGAAAAAATCAATTTGATACTATGCGAAAAAAAAATGGATTATTTCCTTTCCCCAAACCATCAGAAAGTAAATATGATAGTTCGGTTGCTGGACACGCATC
>CAMZLA010000064.1 GCA_947311665.1 uncultured Candidatus Altimarinota bacterium
AAAATCTTCTTTTAAAAAAACTTCTTCAAAGAAAAAAAATGTAACACAAAAGAAAAAAACTGATGATAAAAAATCAGGATTTTTAAGTGGTTTTGGAGGATTGATAACAGGGCTTATAGGAGGAGCTTTATTGGCTTCATTATTAAGTGGAATGGGACTTGAAGGTCTTGCGGATTTTGCAGGAATTCTTATGTGGGGAATTTTAGGATTATTAGCTTTTTTTCTTATAAAATCATTTCTTGCAAACAGAAAAAAACAAGAACAAGAAGAGGAAAATAGAAATCAAAGTTTTTCTAAAAACAATTTTTAATCATTATTTTTTTCATCACCAAAAAACATGAATCAAACACTTAATTTTACAGATATTTCATCAGCAGAGCTAGAAAAATTATGTGAAAAACATAAACTTTCTTTAACTCTTGAAGAATCACAAAAAATTGTAAAAATGTTGGGAAGAAATCCAACAATTACAGAAGCAACCATTTGGAGCATTCAAGGATCTGAACATTCATCATATAAATCTTCTCGTCAATATTTAGCAAAATTGCCAACAGATGCTACACCTGTAATTTTAGGACCATGTGAAGATTCTGGGATTGTTGAAATGTGTGAAATTAATGGAGAAAAATATGGAATTGTATATTCTCATGAATCACACAATTCACCATCTCAACTCGTTCCATTCGAAGGAGCAGCAACAGGAGTGGGAGGAATTTGTCGAGATATTGCTTGTATGGGAGCAAGAGTTATTGGAGTATTAGACCAGTTACGATTTGGAAATCCAAAAGATAAAAAAAATCAGATTATTGCACGAGGTGTTGTAGAGGGAATTGCTGGATATGGAAATCCTTTGGGAGTTCCTAATATGGGAGGAGATATTGCATTTGATGAAAGTTTTGATGGGTACACCTTGGTAAATGTTGTTGCTTTGGGATTGGTAAAAGAAAAAAATATTTTACATTCATTTGCTCCAAAAAATGCTGCAAAAGATGGATATAATCTTATTGTAGTAGGGAAAGGATCTGATAAAAGTGGTTTTGGAGGAGCAAGTTTTTCTTCTCAAGAAGTGAATGAAGATGAGAAAGATAAAAATTTAGGAGCAGTACAAGAACCAAATCCTTTTCTCGAGCGTCATTTGTTAGCATCGTTTCAGGATTTATTTAAAATTTTAGAAGAAAAAGGAGAATTGAACACTATTGGATTTAAAGATATGGGAGCCGGTGGAATTTTATGTGCTACTTTAGAAATTGCAGAAGGAGCAGAAGGCTGTGGGTTTGGGGCAGAAGTTCATGTAGAAAATATTCATGTTGCAGAAGAAGGATTACCTCCTCATGTAATTTTATGTAGTGAAACACAAGAACGATTTTGTTTTGCTGTTCCACCAGAAATGACCGATTTTATTCTCGATCATTTTAATAAGAAATGGGATTTACCAAAAGTTTCTCCTGGTGCAAAAGCATCAAATGTTGGAGTGATAAATGATTCTGGGCGATATACTGTGAAAAGTAATGGTGAAGAAATTTGTAATGCAAAAGTTGCTGATATTACAGAAGGTTTACGAGTTGATAGACCATTTGTTTTACCACAAGAAATTACACAATCTGATGAAATTCCAGAGCTAGAAAATTTATCAGCATTTTTATACGAATTTCTTTCTCGTCCAAATCTTGCAGAGCGAACATGCATTACAGAACAATATGACCAAACAGTTCAAGGGGCAACTGTTTTACAAAGAAATTATTCTGATGCTGTTGTAGCAGCACCATTACGAGATTTTGATGAATTGTCTGATAAAGATAAAAAAAATGGATTTGCTGTTTCTATTGGAGGATCTGCTCATTTGGGAGGAGTTTCACCATATGAACAAGGAGCAAATGCAGTATGCACTGCTATTCAGCGAGTAGCAGCAACAGGAGCATATCCACGAAGTTTAACGGATTGTTTAAACTATGGAAATCCTGAAAAAGAAAAAGATATGGGGATTTTTGTTTCTGGAATTACGGGAGTAGCAGAAAGTGCAAAAAATATTCATCTCTATGAACATCAGAATGAACCAACACCATTTATTTCTGGAAATGTTTCATTATATAAACGAGGAAATGCTTCGGCGATTGTGTCATGTGTAGGTTCTATAACAAATGTAGAAAATGCTGTGGGAAATATTCCAAAAGAAAAAGAAATTGCAATGCTTATTGGTTCTCGTCCAAAAGAGATTGGGGGAACAGAATTTGCAAAAGCGATAAATGATGAAAAAAAATTGAAATTTGCTCCAGCAAAAATAAATTTTAAAAATGCAGAAAAAAATATTTTTTCTATTTTACAAGCTCACGATAAAAAATTAATTTCTTCATGTAGTGTTATTGCAGAAGGGGGACTGATGAATACTTTTTTACAAAAATGTATTCGTGGAAGAGTTGGGTTTTCTGGAAATTTTTCAAAATTTTCAATAGCAGAATTATTTTCTGAAGGAGATGGATTTCTTGTGTCTATTACTCCAAAAAATCAACAAAAATTTTTAGAACTGATGAAAACCTTAGAAGTTCCAGTAACTGTTTTGGGAGAATATAAAAAAACTGATGCTATTGATGGAAAAAACTTTACTATAAATAATAGTGTATTGATTGAAGGTTGGAAGAAAGGATTGAGAGGTGAAGTATTTTAAAATGAGTTTTTGTGGAGTAAGTAATTATTTGCAGATATTTCTTATATTT
>CAMZLA010000065.1 GCA_947311665.1 uncultured Candidatus Altimarinota bacterium
CGACAAAAAGATTATGAGTCTTCTGCTCTAACCCCTGAGCTACAGGCCCGAAAAGTTCAATTATGAACTGTAATAATATTATCTCAAAAAAATAATATTATTCACAGCCCATAATTGAAAAAAATTTTAATTTCTTAGAAATTATTTAGCTGCTTCTACACGAACAGTAAGTGCTGCATGAAATTCTGGAGAAAATACAATTTCTACTCGATTATCACCAAGATCTTTAATGTTTTTAGAAATCTGGATTTGATCTTCAGAAATTTCAACATCGAGATCTTTATTTACTCGTTCTGCAATATCTTTTTCTGTTATAGAACCAAAAAGGTGTCCTTTTTCAGATGCTTTAGCAGAAAATAACAATGTCTTTCCTCCCAATTTTGCAACAGCAGCTTTTGCCCATTCAATAAATTCTGTTGAATCTTTTTCTGCAGTTGGAACAAAATTTTCTGCTTTTACCTCCTCTGCTACAGTAGGAATTTTAGCAAGTTTTGCAGGAATAAGGTTATTTACAGCAAACCCTCTTGGAATATCTACTGTTTGTCCTGCAGTTCCTAAACCTCGAACATTTTTTAATAAAAGTACTATCATAGCGAAAAAGTAATAAAAGAAATAAAGTTATTTGTAAACCATCTTGGAAAATCTATCCATGATATATCGTCTGTAAATGATTCTGTTTTGAGAATATATGCATTGTCTATATGAGAAAATCGGTCTTTATGAAATGCAATAAATCGAATTCCTAGATTTTCTATATGAGCATCATAATAATATAAATATCGAGGAGAAAAAAGAAATATTGCTGGAATATCCGATTTAAAAACTTCTCGCAATTCTTGCAATTTTTTATCTCGAACATCTTGCACATGAGAACTTCGAATTTCTTCGATGAGAATGCTGGCTTTTGGATTTTGATAATCCGATAGATTATCTTTTCCTACCTGACTCTCATGAAAAAACTCATAGATATCAAGATTATATCCTAAATTTTGACCATATAAAAGAATATCATATTCTCGGTGCTGAACTGTATATAAAAAATCTTGTAAATTCAAGGTTTTTATTTCAAGTTCAACCCCTATTTTCCCAAAATCATTCTGTAAATATTCGGCAACATCTCTATAGTAATACGGATTTTCTGCTGTTACAAGAGTTAATTTCAATTTATTTCCATCTTTATCTTCTCTTATTTCAAATTTTGCTTTTTCTTCAGCATTTTCATCAGCAGGAAGAGGCTCTAAATAGAAAGATAATGCATCTTCTTCAATTAATTCATCAGAAAACCCTATAAATTCTATATGAATTTCATGAGTCTCATTTTGAAACTTTTCATCGAAAGGAATAGTAAATTTCCAATTTCTTGCAAGTTTTGGCTTTGCTTCATCTATTTTCAAGTTTCCATCTATATAAACTTTTACTTTCCCTACTTTTAATGGATATTTCCCTTCAATAAGAAACCCTTCATCGGAATAATCACTTCTTTTCCCTTCTCAAACATTGTTTTCTGTTGGAACAGTAATCCATTTTTTATCACTATTTTTAGGAACAAAAGTTTTTGGTTTTGCACTTGGTAAGAAAAAACCAGCATCTTTCAACGAGCCTTTTGCTTTATTTAAATCAAATTCATATAACCAATCTTCTTTATCTGTTTCCAACAATGGAGTATCTATCCGAACAGCAGAAATAATTCCATCTTTCTCTTCATTATCATCTTTTATAAGAGCATCTTTATTTGTTGCAAGCTGTAAAGCTAATCGTATTTTTTTCCCTTTTTCTCCATCAAATATTGTTTTTTTCATATTAAAAAACAATGCTGAATATTGAGGAAGAGAAAATTGTTTTTCTTTTAGATGATCTGAAAATGAAAAATTCTTTTTATATATTTCTGAAAAAGGTCTAATTCCCGATAAATTTTTAGAATCGAGAGAAAGAGTCTCTTTTGATGGATAGAAATAAAAATCTACCGCATCGAGAAAAGGAGAAAATTGAGAAGATTTATTAAAAGCAGTAAGATGAAGTTTGAATATAGATCTCCGAACTTCTTCAATTCCAACATATTTAAAAGGACCATTCCCAATTGGATTTTGAGAAAAATCGGAATATTCCATTTCTGCAACGGGAATATCTTTCAATATGTGCTTTGGTAAAAGCCCTATTGTAAAGTTTGTAAGAAAAAATTTATATGGATATGCAATAGTAAATGAAACTTCTGAATCGCTAATTTTTTCTATTTTTACTTCTTTAAAAGCTCTTTTCAATGACTCATTTGAAAAATCATCACTTTTAATAACATCTTCAAAAGTAAAGATAATATCATCAACCGTAACATCTACACCGTCATGCCATCGAACGCCTTCTTTTAAAGTAAAAATATATGTTTTTTTATCTTTAGAAAGAGTATGAACAGCAATATTATCTTTCAATTTTCCTTCTGTTGAATCAAATTTCATCAATCCTGCAAAAAGAAGAGATGAAATATCTGCTTCTGGTGTTTTATCTCTTTTTCCATAAACAAAAACAGGATTTAATATAAGAGAAGAAGGATCTCCTACAACTCCTTCTTTATATATTCCTCCTTTTTCTGGTACTGAGATACTGTTCTGATGAAAAAAAGATAAGTAAAGAGATATAATCGAAAATAAAAAAAGAACTCCCAATAACATTAGAAGTATTTTTTCAAACCGAGAAAAGAAAATTGATTTTTTTCTCATAGCAATATAAGTAATTATTTTCTATAGCAACTTTTATTTTCTTACAAAAATCTTAAACAAAATGATATAAAAATGCAACTCCTGCAAATAAAACTGCAAGAATTATAGTAATAATATGAAGGACTTTTTCTCCTCCTCTTTTTGTTGAAAGAGTAGCAGAATCTTCTCCGGCCATAGATCCCATTCCAGAACTCGATTTTGGTTGCAAGATAATTACAATTGCTAAAAGAACTGCAAGAACAAGTTCAACCCAAAGTAGAATATCTTTCATAATAAATCTGGAAAACAAAATAATAATTTTTTTTAATGGTGCTCAGAGAGAGACTCGAACTCTCATGCCTCGCGGCACCGGTTTCTAAGACCGGCGTGTCTACCAATTTCACCATCTGAGCAAAAAAAGATGGTGGCCCGAGACAGATTTGAACTGTCGACACGAGGATTTTCAATCCTCTGCTCTACCCCTGAGCTATCGGGCCATTTCTTTTTGCCAAAAGAGTGTACAAAAAGAAGAGAGAAGAATGCAACTGTTTTTTGTTTTTTTAAAAAAACTTTTTTATTATCCACCAAAAATCATCCATGCCCCTATCAATATCATCATTACTCCTCCAAAAATATTTGTTGCTTTTGCATATTTCTGAGTAACTCCCAATTTTTCAATTGAATATAATGCAATCCCAAAAATAATAACATCATCGAGCATATATGCTGCCATATATGTTGTTAATAATCCTATTTTATGAGAAATATCTCCGGAAATAGAATTTAAAATATTTGTAAAAACTTGTGGATATCCTGCACTACATGCAAATTCTATAATATTTACAGAAAGTGCCAATAACAATATTCCTCCAAATGCAGCCCAAGAAACTGGTGAATTTGCTATTTTAGAAATTTTTTCAGAAATACTTCTCTGCTGTTCCAAATTTGTTACTTGACATGTTCCATCAGTGAAAAACCCTTCATAGATAAAAAATATTCCCGCTCCCAATGCTAAAATTCCAACTGCAATATTCAAATATAAACTATATTCTGCTGAAAATAATCCGAAAAAATTCCACCATAGAACAAGAATTAATGCATACATTATCGTTTCTGCTATTAAAAAAGTTCCTGCTACAAAAATCATTTTTGTTCTATCCCCTACTTGCATCAATGCTATAATAAACATTATGAGTACCCACATAGCACATGGATTAAAACCATCGAGGAACCCTAAAATAAAACTTGAACTATATCGAAGCCATGAACTTTCTGTATGAATTTCAACTTCACCATAGAATGGAATCGTAAATTTCGGATTTTCTGGAAGCAAACATTCTGTAGAATCTTCTGTACAAATAGGAGCTTTCACTCCATATATTCCTATTTTTTCATCATTTTTTAAGGCTTCATCAAAACTATATTGAATATTTGATTTTTCATAATATTCAATTATTTTTTCTCCAAAAGAATTATCACTATACCCAGCAAAAAGAGTGTCTCCTGCAAGAGTAAGAGGAGGTCCCATTACATTAAATTTTTCTGTAACCGATGAATAAAATTCTAAATTTTCTGAGATTTCCAATGTCTCAAATGGAATATTATTTTTTGTTAAAAATACTTTTTCATCGGCACAATGCTGACATGTTTCTCGTACAAAAATCTGAATAGCCATTTTATTTTTTTCATCAGACTGAGTTTCCAGATTTCCTTCTGCAAAAGACAGTGAAAAAAAAGAAAAAAATACTCCAACCGATGCTAAAAATAAAAAAAGATTTTTCATTTTTTTAAAAAAAACAATATTCCAAACACTATTCATATATAAATGTAAAAAAGTCATGATACTTTCTCATGAAAATGAAAAGAGAAAAAGAAGATACTGTTGATTAATAGAACTAAACAATGTAAAATAATCTGATAAAAAATATAAATGTACTACTTATGAAAATATTATTTTGTGAAGTTGACAATGAAGATAGGAAAAAAATCCAAACAGTTTTTCCAAATTCTATTATTGAAGAAAAAATTATTACTCCAGAAACAATTCATCAGAAAAAAAAAGAATATGCTGATATTGAAATTTTATGCCCATTTATTTATTCACAAATAAATAAAAAAATAATAGATGCACTACCAAAACTCAAGCTTATTATTACAAGATCTGTTGGATATAATCATATCGATTTAGAATATGCGAAGAAAAAAAATATAACAATTTGCAATGTCCCAGATTATGGAAGTCATGTTATAGCAGAGCATGTTTTTGCTCTTCTTCTTTCAACAATTAGAAAAGTACAACAAGGAGACCAACAAACAGAAAATAATAATTTTGATTTTCATGGATTGCGAGGAATGGCTTTAAAATGTAAAAAAATTGGGATTATTGGAACAGGGAAAATTGGGAAAAATGTTGCAAGAATTGCTTCTATGGGATTTTTAATGGATGTTCTCGCATATGACAAATATCCTGATGAAGAAGCGGCACTATCTTCTCATTTTTCATATGTCGACTCTGTTGAAGAAATATGGAAACAATGTGATATTATATCTCTTCATGTTCCTGCATTTCCAGACACTATTCATATGGTAAACAAAAAATCAATTTCCCTCATGAAAAAAGGAGTTGTTCTCATTAACACGGCAAGAGGAAAACTTATAAAAACATCAGATTTAATTGATGGAATTGAAAGTGGGAAAATTTCATATGCCGCTCTTGATGTTTTAGAGCATGAAAAAAATATTAAAAAAAATGCAAAACTATTGCAACTTCCACAGGTTGTTGTTACTCCACACATTGCGTTTTATGCTGATGATAGTATGAACAAAATGTATGAAGAGGCAATGAAGACAATTAAACGATTTGAAAAAGGAGAAAAATTGCCACATAAAGTGAAAGAAGTATAGAAAAACTATAAATGGTAACATTTTTTTGTTATTATTTTTTTAGTTTTTTACTTATTCCCAATGTTTCTTTTTCCTCATATCCTCGATCTCATTACGCAAGTTTCAACACAGCTTCCAGCTGATGTGCAAAAAGCACTGGAAAAAGCGAAAGATAATGAAGAAAAAAAATCTTCACGCATTGTTTTGGAAGTTTTAGAAAAAAACATTTCCATGGCACAAAATGGGAATATTCCATTGTGCCAAGATACGGGGTTTCCCACTTTTTATATTTCTTATAATGGAAATATTAATCAGAACAAAATTACCGAAGAAATTACAACAGCCATGAGAATGGCAACACGAAAAGGAATATTACGACCAAATTCTGTAGATTCTCTTTCTGGAAAAAATTCTGGAGACAATAGTGGAGAAATTTTCCCTAAAATATATTTTCATCAAGACAAAAATATTGCAGAACAGAGCATCAAAATAAAACTGTTGTTAAAAGGTGGAGGATGTGAAAATGTTTCGGGACAAATGGCGTTACCCATTCAAACCGATTTTGGAAGAGCGAATAGGAGTATTGATGGAGTAGAAAAAGCAATATTGCAAATGGTGAAAAATGCAGAAGGAAAAGGATGTGCACCAGGAATTATTGGAGTACATATTGGAGGAGACAGAAGTACTGGATTTGAACAAGCAAAGAAAAATCTTTTTAGAAAATTGGGAACAATAAATAATAATTCCAAACTGAAAAAATTAGAAAAAAATATTATTGAAAAATGTAATAGCCTTGAAATTGGACCCATGGGGTTTGGTGGAAAAACAACACTTCTCGATTGTTTTATTTCTCATTCAAACAGACTTCCTGCCAGTTTTTTCGTTACGATGTCATATAGTTGTTGGGCATTGCGAAGAGGAGAAATAGAAATTGATATGAAAAAAGGAGTAATAAAAGATAAACAAAAA
>CAMZLA010000066.1 GCA_947311665.1 uncultured Candidatus Altimarinota bacterium
ATCCAATTCCTATTAAAACATTGCTTGCAAAAATGGGAAAATGTGAAAAAGCTTTTCGGTCTCCTTTGGTAGAAATGGAAGATGAAAACGAACAACAATTATTGAAAACTTTTGGGTTATAAAAAATAGTAAAACATTATATAGTAGACTTTTTAAAAAACAGTATGAAATACCTCGGAAATTCTCCAGAAAATTTATTCCAACGAATTAAGCGTTATGTTATAGAATATGAAGCAGAACATGGAAAAGGATCAAGTGTAAACATTGCAGTAGGAGAACCAGATACATGTCCACCAGAAACAGTAAGAAAAATCGTTGCAGAAGAAGTACTTAAAAATGAAAATGGGATTCATACTTATTGGGATAATAGAGATCCTGGTAAATTTTGTAAAAATATGGTTTTACAAATTGCAAATATTGATATTGATGAATATAAAAATATTTCATCATTAGTTTTGCCTGGAGAAAAGTCAATGCTCGGACTCTTACCTATTTCTTGTGGAGCAAATAGGACAGATGAGGAATATGAAAATTCAGGATTTGTAAAAACCACTCCAGCATATGATTTAATAGGGCAATGGGCTGAATATTTAGGTGAAGAATCGATTGCATGGCCACTATATTCATCAGAAAATTTTAAATTAAATCTTGAAAATCTGCCAAAAACAGAGAAAAAACCACGGATGATTATTACAGTAAAACCAGGGAATCCTTGTCCTGCTGGAGCAACAAGAGAAGATTGGGAACAATTGATTGAATATTGTATAGAGCATAATATTCGACTTGTAAATGATGGAGCATATACAAGTCTTACTCATAAGAATCATGTTCCATTGTGTGCTGTTGCAAAAGATTACGAAAATCTTGATTGGATAGAATATTTTTCTATTTCAAAAGCATTGTCTGCCTGTGGATGGAGATTGGGAGCAGCTATTGGAAGTAAAGATTTTATATCAGAATTGACAAAAGTAAAAGGGAATGCTGATTCTGGTCCATTTGGACCGGCTCTTGTTGGGTGTGAAAAATATTTTGCATTGCCTGAAGCTAAAAAAGAAATGAAAAAAATTCAAGAAATGTATGAAAAACGACTAGAGATTGCACTCGAAATTTTTAAACAAAAAGGGTTTCAATTGGCATGTCCAACCGATAGTGGATTTTTTATGCTTTTTCATTGTCCAAAAACTCTTAATGGAGAGACCGTAAAAAATCCTGAAGAATTTAATAAAAAAATGATAGAATTAGCCGGAATTGTAGGTGTTCCATTTACAGGAAGTGAGATAAATGGAGAAAATGAACAATTTATAAGATATTCTGTTTGTTCTGATTTTACAGATGAAAAAATTCAAGAAAAAGTAAATACTGCTTTTAATGAAATTACAATTGGATACTAAAACATTATTATAAAAAAACTTATGCACAAAAAATTAAACACTCGACTGCTTCCGTTTTCACAAAAAACATTGCTTGAAATTTCTGAAAATTTTGGAACTCCAGTGTGGGTAACCGATGAAAAAACAATTCAAGACAGATGCCAACAAATGATTGATGCATTTTCTGGTATCAATATGAAAATCTTTTATGCAATGAAAGCGAATTATAATCCGCATTATGTGAAAATTATAAAAGATGCAGGAATTTATGGAATAGATGCGGTTTCTCCAAATGAAGTACGACTTGCTTTAGAATTGGGATATGCACCAGAGCACATTATTTTTACTCCGAGTAATCCAACTGATGCAGAAATGAAATATGTAGGAGATCAAAATATTTTGCAAAATTTAGGAAGTTTATCAGAATTAGAACGGTTTGGAAAAATGTTTTCTGGTTCAAAAGTTTCTGTTCGACTCAGTCCAAATATTGGAGTAGGTGAATGTGATAAAATTACAACGGGACAAAATGAAAGTAAATTTGGAATTGTGCTAGATGATTTTTCTGAAGTCCAAAATATTTGTACACAATATAATCTTACTCTTGAGGGAATTCATTGTCATTTGGGATCAGGATTTTATTCGGCAACAGAATTTTCTGAAGCGTTCGAATTATTATTAGAAATTTCTGAACAATTTTCTGATATCAAGTTTATTGATATGGGAGGAGGGTTTGGGGTGCAATATCACCCAGATAAAGAAGAAATTGATTTGAAAGATTTTGCAAATACCTTGTCAAAAAGCTTGGAAAAATCATCGAATAAAAACATAGAAATACGAATAGAGCCAGGGAAATTTTTGATTTCACAATCAACGGTATTGCTTACGAAAATCACGACACGAAAGGCAAAAGAAATTGTTTTTCTTGGGGTTGATTCTGGGTTTCATCATTTAATTCGTCCTGCAATGTATGGGGCGTATCAGCATATTGTAAATATTTCAAAAATGGATACCGATGCAGAATTTGAAAATGTACAAGTAGCAGGAAATGTATGCGAAACCTGTGATATTTTTAATGAAAATATTGAGATTCAAAAAGCAGAAGAGGGTGATATTTTAGCTGTTTTAGTCGCTGGAGGATATGGTTCTACAATGAGTTCCAATTATAATATGAGAGAAACAGCGAGTGAAGTGTTGGTGAAAGCAAGCGGAGAAGTAGTACTGACGAAAAAAAGAGAAAGCTATGAAGATGTGATGAAAGGGTTTGTTTGGGGGTAGGTAATATTTTTATCTTTTGATAGAGTATTATATATTGATAGTAAAAAGATTTATTCCAATGTCTACAGATAACAGAAATGCAACGGCTTCATGGAGTGGATATTTACACCAAGGAAAGGTTGGTATTTTTGTGGCATTGAAAAAAATAAATGCACTTATTGACGAACTGCCTGAAGAAGAAAGAGGTAATTCAGACAAGATTCAAGAAAAGTTAAAAAACTGGGAG
>CAMZLA010000067.1 GCA_947311665.1 uncultured Candidatus Altimarinota bacterium
AATTTAAAAGAATTGTTGGATTAGAAGGAGTTTCTTCTATTTTTTCTGGAATAAAAAAATATATACAACAATTTTCAAAAAAACAAATAATTTCATTGTTTCTCTTTTTTTCCATTGCAATTGGTGGATATTCTGCATATGCATATGTACGAGATAATTCAAAACTTTTCATCGAAAAAAGTTTACAATTTGCAACTCAAACATTGGGAGAAGATTTGAAAAAAGATAAAAATGGACTTACCAATATTCTTATAATGGGAGCAGGGGGAGAAAATCATGATGGAGGATATTTAACAGATTCTATAATTGTAATGACGCTCAATTATGATTTGAAAAGTGTTTCAATGCTTTCCATTCCACGAGATTTGCATGTTCGATATGAAGTTGAAGGACGAAAAAGAAAAGGGAAAATTAATAGAGTCTTTATGGAATCTATGATTTATTGGGAGAATAGAGCAAAAAATAGAGATGAAAGAATTAAAAATTCTGCAGAAAATATAAAAAAAGAAATAGAAGAAATTATAGGAAATGAAATTCAATATACGGCATATATCGATTTTCAAGGATTTGTAAAAATTGTAAACCAAATGGGAGGAATTGAACTTAATCTAGAGAAAGCAATTTATGATTCTCAATATCCAGGACCAAATTATAGTTATACTATTTTTTCTCTTCCAGCAGGCGAGCAAGTGTTAAATGGAGAAACAGCATTGAAATATGTACGATCTCGGCATGGAAATGCTGGAGGAGATTTTGGGCGTTCATATCGGCAAAAAAAAGCAATTATTGCTCTAAAAGATAAAGCAATGAATTCTGGTATTTTAACATCTCCTACAGAAATAAAGGCGTTATTGGGAGTTATTTCAGAAAATTTTTGGACCGATGTTTCATGGCAAGAAACTCTTTCTTTGCTTTCTTTTGCTCAAAAACTCGATGTTTCAAATTTGACAACAGGAGGGTTGCAAGATCTTACAAATGAAGAAAAAGAATGGTTTCTTTATACTCCTCCTCGAGACTTGTTTAAGGGACAATCGGTGCTTCTTCCGTGTCGAATTTATTCAAAAACTCCATGGTCTGATGTCAAGCTCTATCATTCATTAATGGCAGAAGTTCCAGAACTTACCAACTCAAAAATTATATCAATTTATAATACTACAAAAACAGCAGGGCTTGCATCAGAATTAGAAATTATTCTTAATAGGTTTTCTATTGAACCTTTAGAGGTGGGAAATGCAAAACGCTCATTTAAAACATCAGTAATTGAATATGATGCAATTGGTGAAAATGCAGAAAGAAATAGAATTATTGCAGAAAAATTGGGAGATTGGCTCGAACTTCCTGTTGAAAAGCAAAAAAAAGAACAAATATCAGCAGATATTTTAAATAATCTTGAAAAAGATAAAAATTATAAAAACAAAAAAAATTATGAAGATGAAGAAAAAGGTGTATTACAAATAACTTCTTTATCAGGAGAAAATTCAGAAAATTCAGAAAATTCAGAAAAACAAGAAAAAGAAATTTCTACTATTGCACCAGCTCGCATCATTATTTATATCGGTGATGATTATGTAAAAGAACACAGAGAAGATATTCTTTGGTATAAAAAATGTTGGTAAAATATTATAAAAAATATTTTCTCATTTCCGAAATTTTCATAAATATCCATGCAAATGGTTTTTCATACCATTTCATCAGATAAGTATTTTTAAATGAATGATATATTTTTTTTTGTCCTTCTATTGAAGAAAGAATGCTGAATTTTGATTTCTGAGAATTTTTTGAAATATATCTTTTATGAGTGGCATAAAAAGAAGAGTCGTACCATGTTTTTTGTTGCAAAATATTCATTCGGCACATGAGTTCACAGTCATTTTTATAATGCAGAGTTTCATCAAAAAAATAATGATATATATTTTTAATTTTTTCTATAGCATTTTTTTTTATACAAAATAATGCACCAGAACTTCCAAAAACTTCTCTACTCAATTGTTGTGTGCTTGTCTTTTCTTCTTGCCCAATATCAAAAAATTTCCAATAAAAAGTTTTATCTATTCCGCAAGAGTCAATAACATTATCTGTACTGATGAGTTTTCCAGTAAAACAATGAGCATCAATATTTTCAATATTATCTGAAAATTTTTGAAGCATATTTTTTTTATATATCATATCTATGCTCGCACAAATATAATTTTCTCCTTTCATTTTAGAAATACAAAAATTATGTCCTCCAGAATGAAAAATATTTTCGCCTTTAAAAATTCTTATTTTTTTTTCATCAATTTCTTTGGTATATGTTTTTTTTATATATTCATAAGCTTCAAATTTTTTTTTCCCATTTGTTTTTTTTTCAGACTGATCTCTCATGATAATTTCAAAATCTGTAAAAGATTGGGCAAGAAGTGTTGATATAGATTTTTTCAAATCATCAATGCCAGAAAAATAGACAAGTCCAATAGAAAATTTTTTATTATTCATGCTCTTCATATTCTTTTAAATTTTTTAATATTTTGAAGTATAAGAATATTATATCTGTTTTTCAGAAGAAGTAAATATATTTTACCCTATTTATATTTTTTCGTTTATTGTTTTTATCTGTTTTCATTGCTAGTGTTTATTCTGTATTTATAGTTATTTCCTATCTTTTCCCTATATTTTTCTTATTTTTTTATTATTCTGATCATGAAAATATTTTCTCATATTTCTTCATATTTCTTATATTTCTCATATCTCTCATATCTTTCATATTTATCTCTTCTTTTATATTCATTTTTCTTTTCTTTTCTTCTTTTTTCTTTCTCTTCGTTTTCTTCTGCCGATGCTATAACAGGATCTACTGATTTACAACCACAGCTATTAAGTGAATTTCCTGATGGGTGTTATGGAACAAATCCAAATTTTCGTACTATTTTTCTTAATGAATCGAAAGGAGCAACTTCTCAATTTGCTTTTAATATTGGGTATATATACCTTATTAAAAATCCAAATTTTATAAGTAATATTGAAACATTAGGAGTTCCAGAATATAATGTTGTTCTTTGTAATTCTAATAAACTCGGTGATAATGGTGAACATATTACAGACTCTCCATATTATCCATTAAATCATTATTTCAACAATACATTTGCAGGAGTGTCTACAGATGTTCCAGTTTCTTTCTTGTTTGATGATAATAATGGATTGTTTATTGTGAATAAAAATGGGAATAATTGGCTTCTTTCAACTTCAAAAGGAATATTATTTATACGAGATGAAATTCGATATTCATTATTAGGTTTTTCTGTTCAGGAAAATGTAAAAGAGGGTGAAGTGGAAAATTCTTTACGAATGCTGGCAAGTCTCGAATTTGCTATGAAAGATGTAACAAATAATAAAGCTCCACAATTAAATTCATCAGTTGCATCTCGAATACACTATAACAAAGAATGTAATTTGCGAGATGTAAATAGTTATTGTATTTCCATTCTTGATGCACGACCTGTGCATGGTTCAAAGTTTTCATTATATCTCTTTGCAGAAGATGATGATAAAAATAATAGAGAAGAAACAAAAGTAAGAAAGACAGAATATAATTTTATTCTAAAAGAAGTTGGAAAAAATCAATTAGATACCGATAATGATGGAGTATCTGATGAGATTGAAGCATTGCTTGAATCTGACAGTGAAGATGGGAATGAATATCCGAGTTCATCTGAATTATTTGATTATTTCTTTGAATTTGATGAAGAAACATTTACCTTACAGCAAAAAGAAGGTGTTGACCTTACTCCAGACCAAAGTCCATATGTGATAAAAGTTTCTATTGAAGAAGAGGCTTTAAATGTTGCAAATGTTGGGGATTCTATTCTATTGGCAGCAAATACAATTCCTTTGAATTTATATTCAGAATTAATTTCTCAAAGTGGAGTTGTTTTCGATTTATATATCAATGTTATAGAACCTTCTAGTTATGAAGCAACTCCAGCAACTCCAAAACCAAAGGTAGTTATTTCTTCAGGAAGAAGAGGAGGGGGAAAAGATGATACTCTTCTTGCCTCAACGCCAAAACCAACTCCAAAAGTACTTGTTTGTCCAACAAAAAAATATAATAGATATCCAGAAAATAGGGGGATGGGGATAGCAGAAGGTAAATTTTTAGATACTTCTCCTCGACATAGAGCATATGATGCATTGATTGATTTAGCAGAACAAAAAATTGTTAATGGAGATAAAGAAACTGGAAATGCTCGACTTGATGATACGATTTCACGAGCAGAGTTTGTAAAAATAATGACAATTGCGAGAGAAGATACTTTATTATTGGGAGATTGTTTGAAATTTTCAAATTTTTACGATGTTGATGCTGATGCATGGTATACTCCTTTCATTCAAAACCTTGAACAAAAAAATATTGTAAAAGGATATGTTGATAATATGTATAGACCTGCTCGTCCTATAAATCTTGTTGAAGCATATAAAATAATATCTCTTTCTTTCGATTATACAACTATTGAAGAAGCGTATAATATTGTCCATGATAAAAATATTCAATGGTATGTCCCTTATGTAGATGCTTTGGAAAAGGGAGGAGTTATTCCTGTTTGGATGAAAGAATATGAAATGGCCTCAACAATATCTAGAGGAGATATGTTTGCATTGCTTTCTAATGTATTACGAAAAAAAGATTGGTTGAAAAATGTAGAATGGAAATAATATCTCAACTGAAATTTTTAAATATCTAGAATATAATGAGTATTTCATCTGTTCTCGATGTATTGATAATTAAGCCGTAATGTAATAAAAAAAAGTAGAGAAACTAAAAAAGAGAGTATAATTTATACTCTCTTTTTTTAATTTCAAATTTTAATATTTACAATTTATAACTTATGATTTCTGTGAAAGTTCTTTTGCTTCTCTTTCTTTTTTTTGAATCATTGCTTTTACTCTCATGACAGATACAACAGCATCTCTATTTGCTTCTTCAAGTTTTAATTGAATAAATTTCACTGTTTCTTCAAGGTTTGGAATCATTTGATATTCAAGAGCATTTACCCTTCTTCGTGTTGTTTCAATTTCTTTTGCAAGTGCTTCAATTGCTTTTTCCAATCCTGCAAGCTTGAGAAGTGTTGGAAAAATTTCTTGAAGAGTTTCAATTGAAAGAGATAAAAATGGAGATACTCCTGTTTTCCCAAAATTTAACGCATTTCCAGATATTTGTGAAGAAAATTCTGGAATTTTCACACTCATTACATTTTTTGTTTCTACCTCCAGTTCTAGAGATATATCTGGAGAATAGAGAGCTGTTTCAATAGCTTTTGGGTTTGTACTTCTACTGGCTCGTAATATAAGAGAAAATGCTTCTCCCATTTGATTTTCTACAGTTTTTCTTAGACTTCGTGCTTCTTTTATTAAAGCCATAAATTCTTTCATCAATCCATCTCGTTTGTCTTTTAAAAGTTTGTGTCCTTTTTGTGCTGTTTTAATCTGTTTTTTCATTCCTAACAAATTCATTCGAGTAGGGCTCACTTGTAAAATAGCCATTTTTTTAAAATTAAAGTAAATTCTTGAATAGTGTAAATAATTTTTGAAAAGAAAAAAAGAGTAATTTTCAACATTAATATTAAAAGAGAAAGTTTTATTTTATATTTTATATTTTATTTACAGTTATTTACAGTTATTTTAAATTATGTTTTTATATTATAAAAACATATATATTGAAAAATGTCTATTGAGTTTTTTTGCAATAAGGATATTAATTTGATAATATTACACGATATTTATAAATATTAACATATACATATATAAATTATAAACATATGAACAATAAAATATTGTTTACATCATCGGTTTTTATTATTTCTGTTTGTTTTCTTTTTTCATTAGTATTTTCTTTTTCTTCTTTTGTAAACGCATCAGAGTCAAATGATTTTATTCTTACAGAAGATAGTTTTTCTTCAACAGAAAATTCTGCATCGAGTTCAGATATTATTTCTGAAAGCATTATTCTTCCTATTCAATATATAGGAGAAACAACTGGAGATGTAAGAGAGCGAACGCATGAATTATCTGTTTGTGGAAATGGAATTCAAGAGTTTCAAGAAATTTGTGATGGAGCTGATTTTAATGGAAAAACATGTAATGATTTTGGTTTCAATTCAGGAACTCTTACATGTAGCAGTAATTGTTTAGCTCTTGTAACTGGAGGATGTAATAACTCAAATAGCGGACTTCTTCAAACACCTACACCAACTCCAATTCCAACTTCTACAGTTATTTCTTCAGGAGGTTCAGGAGGTAGTAGCTCAGGAGGTTCAGGAAGTTCAGGAGGTCGTGGTGGAAATGATCCTTTATTGCTCATTACTCCAACTCCAACTCCAACATCAGTTCCAACAGTAACTCCAACTTCATCAGCTATACCTTCATTTCATCCTGCTGCAACAGAAGCTCCAAAAGAAACAATAAGCGGAGGTATGATATCTTCTCCAACTCCAACATCAGTTCAAATTAATTTCAATGATATTGATACTGATGATGAGAATAGTGAGAATAGTGAGAATGCT
>CAMZLA010000068.1 GCA_947311665.1 uncultured Candidatus Altimarinota bacterium
TACCAAGAGCAGTAAACAGTTCTGGAATTTTTTTAAAAAGAGGATTTTTAAAAAAATTTATTTTTTCTCTTTGTGTCGATGAAAAAAAATGATCTGATGTCAGTTTTTTATTGGTAACATTCATTCTTCCTCCTCCTGTCAATTTTAATTTTTCACCAATTTCTTTGTTTTTTTCAAAAACATGTATTGTTCCTTGAAAATTTTTAAGAAATAATGCAGTAAAAATTCCTGTTGGACCGGCACCAATAATAGCAATTTTTTTCTTCTGAGAACTCATTTTTTTTTATAAAATAACTATTTCTTGAATTTCATCATTTGGAAATTCTTTTTGCAATACCGTACAGAAAACTTTTCTATATGGGAATATAGATTGTTTCCATACCGCATTTTTTGCAGTAACATAAACTTTATTATCAATATATTTATATGGAATAATATTTCCTTCCACTTTATCTCCGAGATGAGCCGAAATAATTTGCTTTGTTTTCTCTAAAATAAGAGATGCATAAGCTTCTTTTGAAATCTTATGTTTTTTCAATCTCTGTGCTAAAACTTTTGAGAAATGATCCATTTTTTTCTGATGTTATAAATTTTTCATTTTTTCACTATTCATTTCTTGTAAGTGAGTTTCGGTCATTCTATCAATAAATAATATTCCATCTAAATGGTCTATTTCATGCAAAACAACACGAGCATCAAAATTTGATAATTTTCTTTTTTGTTTCATTTCTTTTTCATCAAGATATTCAATTTCTATTTCATTCCATCGTTCAACTTTTCCATATTCTCCTGGAATAGACAAACAACCTTCATCATCAAAATTTGTATTTTCTGAATGAGAAAGAATAACTGGATTGATGAGAGGAATAAGTTTTTTCCCCAGCAAACAGATAACAATTCGAATATTTTTCCCAATTTGAGGAGCCGCTAATCCACATGCATTTTTATCTTTTTTTACTGTTTTAATCATTTTTACAATAATTTTTTTTACATGTGCATCAATTTTTTTTACATCAGTAGAAATTGTTCGTAAAATTTTATTTCCTCTTCCCGTTTCAATAGAAAAAATAGAAGCCATAACACAATAATATAAAGAAAATTTATAAAAAAAAATCAAAATAAGTATTGCAGAAAATTTACTTTTTATCTATACAAAAAAAGAGTATAGTATAAATAATAAAATTTTCACCAATATAAATGGAGAAAACTCGAAGAAAAATTTTGCGACAGGCTAAATCTTATTTTTCCGATTCTGAATATAAGAGATATTTTCGAGCATTGAAAACACTAGATTCTCACAAAGTTTCTCTTGATCAAACGCTCACTATTCAAGAAACATTGTTCACTATTCTTCCAGAATTTAATATTTTATACGCTTCTCTTTTTTTTCAATCGGAACAAATATCAAGTTCTATAAAAAAACGATTTTTAAATAAAATACAACTTCGTATTCATAAAAAAATACAAATATTACGATCTTTTTCGCTTACTGATGAAGACTCTGAAAAAAAATTATTAAAAATTTTATTTCTTGCATTTACAGAAAAACCAAGAATTCTCTATTTTTTTCTTGCATATCAATTCTCTCTTTCACAAACAATTCATCTCTCATCTCTCGATGTTCAAGTAGCATATGCCATACAACTTTTTAAAATTGTTGCTCCATTAGCAAAAAGAATGGGGATTAGAAAATTGTATGAAACATTTGAATCTATAGCATTTTCAGTATTATTTGTTGATGATTATAAAAATATTTCTCAACAACGATCGGAATATGTGAAAAAAGAAAAATTTTTTATGAGAAAAATATCTGATAAAATTCGATATTATTTAAAAAAAGAAGGGTTACATTTCCAAATTTCTCATCGGGTGAAAAGTATTTATAGCATTTATAAAAAATTGAAAAAAAAGGGCCGAACAAATATAGAAATATTAAATGATATTTTTGCAATTCGAATTATTGTAGAAAATGTTTCTGATTGCTATAAAATATTGGGAATTATTCATCAAAAATTCCCTCATATCCCAGGTAAAATAAAAGATTACATTTCTCTTCCAAAACCAAATTCATATCAAAGTTTACATACTATTTTACAGATTAGTGCTGATGATGATACCTTACCTTTTGAAGTACAAATTCGAACAAAAGAAATGAATGAAGTTGCATCTTCTGGAATGGCTGCACATATGTTTTATAAAAAAAATGATACAAAGATAGAGTCAAATAAAATGATAAAGAAAAAAATAGCATTATTATCAAAACAGCTCTCGAGTCAAAATTTTTTACAAAATGCAGAAAAAGACCTTTTCAATAATTTTATTTTTGTTTTTACAAAAAACAATAAAATTTTCCCAATAGAAAGAGGTTCAACTGCTCTCGATTTTGCATTATCTATACATAGTGATTTAGGATTTTATTGCAAAGATGTTTTTATAAATGGAGAAGAATGTGAGAAAGGAACAATTCTCCAAAATGGAGATAAAATAGAAATTACAAAAAGTAATACAACAACAATAGATCCGAGTTGGGTAAAATATTCAAGAAATATTAAAATGCAAAAAAAAATTATATCTTTTTTCTCATCAGAATGAATATTTTAGGGTTAGATATTGGATTTGCAAGAGTTGGAGTCGCTATTGGGAACACCGATATCGGACTCGCTTTTCCTCGAGAAACAAGTCCTTTTGAAAAATATTTATGTGATATAAAAAACATTATTACAACAGAAAATATTGAAGAAATCGTTATTGGAGACCCAAAACCGATGAATGGTGATTTGGAAGAAAAAAATATGCATAGAAAAAAAATTTTAGCAGAAAAAGAGAAACTGGAAGAAATTTTTTCTTTACCAGTGCATGTTTTCGATGAACGATGTACAAGTCTTATAGCAACTGCTTCATTGCATGAAATGGGAGTAAAAGCAAAAGACCAAAAAAAATCTAAAGACTCTGTTGCTGCGAGCATTATTTTACAAGGCTGGATAGATATGAGCTCGAAACAAAACTAAAGAGTTTCACCAAACACGCTCAGGGACCGCTAGTTTTTACCGGAGGCTGAGTTTGTTGAAGCGAGATCTATACTTTTATTTCACAAAATCTTTCAATTCATAAATAATACCAGCCATTTCTCCTCGTGTTATATTTCTTGCAAGAA
>CAMZLA010000069.1 GCA_947311665.1 uncultured Candidatus Altimarinota bacterium
TAATTCTCTTTGTTTTCTTGAAAACTTTTTCATTGTTTTTTCTTCGGAAAAAACAATGAAAAGTTTCGTCACATGGAAATTCCAAAAAAATATAAGCCTTTCACTTTCGAGTGAAGGGCTTTTTTTGGTGTTTGTGTGAAAATTTGAAAACTGAAAACTTGAAACCAGAGAAAGACTTTTATATAAAAGTCTTTTTTTGTATACTCTATAATGAAAAATTATTTATTATTTAATTCATATTTTATGAACTTTGACGACTCTTATATCATGGCTCGAGTTTCTGGAAAAGCTCCAGATTTCACAGCAAATGCTTATGAAAACGGACAATTTACAAAAGTATCTCTCTATGACGATATCTTGAAAAAAGGGGAATGGGCAGTACTATTCTTTTATCCACTCGATTTTACCTTTGTTTGCCCAACAGAAATTAAAGAATTTTCAAACAAAGCAGCAGAATTTGAAAAAGCAGGAGCAAAACTTATTGGAATATCAGTAGACTCTGAACATTCTCATAAAGCATGGTGTGAAGGAGACTTGGGAGCATTAAACTTTCCACTTGTTTCAGATCTTCAAAAAGAAATTTCTATCGCATACGATGTTTTACATGATGACGGAATGTCTCTTCGAGGAACATTTATCATAGACCCAGACGGACTTATTCATAGCTCTACAGTAAACAATCTCCCAATTGGACGAAATGTCGATGAAATTCTTCGAACACTCATAGCAGCAAAATCTGGAGAATTATGCCCAGTAAACTGGAATAGTGGAGATGAAACTTTGGGGAAAGCGTAAAATTTTATTTTTTTCATGCAAAAAATATTAAATATTATTTCATCGTCTTTCTTTTTTATAAAGCACTATGCCCTTTGGCTAGTGCTTTTTTTTGTTATTGTTTTGGGAAGTTTTATAGCCTTTCGAGAATTTTATTATTTTGGAACACTCAATATTTATGTTTCAGAAACAAACACAACAATTTCTATAGAAGGAAAAGGGGACTATGACTGCCCCAAAAACTTTTGCTCAATTAAACTTTTTCCTAAAAAATATAAAATATCGGTGCAAAAAGAAAATTTTTCTCCATTTATCTTTTCTTCCAATGTTTCATTCCAAAAAATAACAGAAAAAAAAATAGAAATTACTCCTCTCAAATCAACTCTCTTTCCAGCAGAAAAAACAAAAAATGATTATAAGAAAGGCTTTTCTTTCCCATTGCAAACATCAGGGCAAGATAGAAATATCGAAAATTTTACAATAAAAAAAAATAGAGAAAATGCTTTAGAAAAAAAACTGATATATAATTCAACACCACTTTTCTCTTTTCAAAATAATATTTTTATTTCAACTGATGAAATTGGAAGAAACGCATGGATTGTTTCAGATGAAAAAGTTTTACAATTTTCTCAAAAATATAAAACACTTTCTCCAGTTTTTACAGATAATATAAAAAGATTTTATCCACAAAAAGACGGTTTTTTTTCATGGGAAAATGAAAAAAATGAAAAATTTTATTTTAATGGAAAAAAAAATATACAACTTCCTTTTTCTCCTCTCTCTCTCTTCTCTGCTTGCAAACTCCCATCATCAAATATCAGTGAAAATATTTGGGCATATCTTTCTTTTCATCAAGAAAATATTGCATTTTTTATACAAAATATTACTCTTCCATCACAAAAAAATTTCCCAAAAGTATTATTAGAAAATATTTCATATAGAGATATCAATTATATTGAATGCACTTCTTCTCATTCTATAAAACTTTTTTTATATTCAGGAAAAGTCTTTATATTAGAATTTTAAAAAAAGAGATTTCTTGATTTTTTCTCTTATTATTGATATAATGAAAAGATATATTTTCTGTTTGTTCAATTCGCTAGAATGTTTATAAATATTCCTTTTTCACCATTTACACTTTCAAAGTTTTCTTTTTTAGAACTCTCTTTTTGGGGAATTGTTTGCATTGCATTGTTTTATATTATAAAAATTTCATATTTCTTATATTACGAACGAAAACGAGCAGAACGATTAGAATTCATTCAAATAAAAATACCGAAACAAGATTCCAAAGAAGAAAAAGATGCATTGGGAGATGAATATGGAATGGATAAAGATTTTGTAAAACTTTCATCGGCTATGACACAGCTCTATGAAGCATTATTTTCCACTTCATCAGGTTCATTTACAAAAACTCACATTCTTGGACAAAATTATATTTCTCTCGAATATATTGTAGAAGAAGGGCTTATTAAATATGTAATGGCTTTTCCCCCTGCTTTCAAAGACTCGGCAATAAAACAAATTTCAGCAATGTATCCCACATGTGTTATAGATCCTATAGAAAGACCAAATATTGTAGAAAATAGAAAATATTTTTCTGGTGGACATCTCAGTTATTCAAAATCGTATGCTATTCCCATAAAAACAATAGACAAAATGGATGCAGAACCGATGAATAATATTATTAATGCTATTTCTAAAGTTGATATAAAAGATAAAGTAGGAATACAAATATTGATTAAACCAGAAAAATATCCATGGGATAATAAATCTGTTGCAGCAGCAAAAGCAATAAAAGATGGAGAAACGGTTGGGGTTGCATTGTGGAAAATTCCTTTCTATCCATTCATCGGAATATTTTATATTTTAAAATTTATTTTTCATGCAGGAGATGAAGATGCTTCGGCAGATAATACTCCTGCAGAACTCGATTCTGTAACTCAGGAATCGGTAACAATTATTGAAGAAAAAACAAAATATCGAGGATATAATACTGTGATAAGAGTTTTGACAGCATCGGATATTTCTCAAGAAAAAGCAGATAGTTATTGGGGAGATATTGCCAATGCTATGGTTCCTTTTTCTGGTCATGGAGTAAATAGTATAGACGATTCTGTGTATTATTCAAAAAACTTTATAAAAAAACATTTTGAAGCACGATATTTTTCTCGTCCGTTGTTCTATTGGACATGGAGATTTCTTTTTTCTGGAAATTTTGAATGGATTCAGGTGATGTGTTCCCATGAACTCACAACATTATATCATTTTCCAAATATAAAATTTAATACTTCGGCTCTCATCGATTGGCAAGAGTTTAAAATGACTCCACCTCCACACAATATGCCAAAAGAAGGGTTGCTTTTAGGGTATAATGAATATCGTGGAGAGCGAACAAATGTTTATATTAAACCTGATGATAGAATGAGACATTTTTATCTTATTGGGAAATCTGGGACAGGGAAATCGACTATTCTCGAACAAATGATTCGGCAAGATATGGCAAATGGAAATGGGTTGTGTTTAGTTGATCCACATGGAGATTTAGTAGAATCGGTATTGCCCTATGTTCCACGAGAACGAGCAGAAGATGTTATTATTTTCGATCCTGCCGATGTAGAGCGTCCGATGGGAGTGAATATTTTAGATGCGAAAAATGAAGATGAAAAAGAGTTTATGGCAAATGAAGCCATGGCAATTTTTATTAAACTTTATGGAGAAGAAATTTTTGGACCTCGGCTTCAAAATTATTTTATAAATGCCGTACATACACTCATGTCCGATGATGATGATCCCGCAACAATTCTTGATATTCTCCGAATGTTTACCGATGATGCATATAGAATTGAAAAAGTGAAACATGTAACAAAACCATCGGTTAAAGCCTTTTGGGAACAGGAATATGCAAAATCTGGAGACAGAGAAAAACAAGAAATCATTCCATATTTAGCGGCAAAATTTACTCCATTTGTAACAAATTCTCAAATTAGGAATATTATTGGACAAGGAAAAAGTGGGTTCGATTTTTCTGAAGTAATGGATAATCAGAAAATTTTATTGGTAAATTTATCGAAAGGGAAGTTGGGAGATTTAAATTCTCGACTGCTTGGTATGATTTTTGTAGCAAAAATTCAAATGGCAGCCATGGCACGAACAAAAATTCCAGAAGAAGAGAGAAAAGATTTTTTCTTATATGTTGATGAGTTTCAAAATTTTGTAACCGAAAGTTTTGCATCAATTCTCTCTGAAGCTCGAAAATATCGTTTAGGGTTAATTGTTGCACATCAATATATTTCTCAAATAACAAAAATGCAAACAGGAGGAAAAGGGGCTCAAGAAGATCATACTATTAAAGATGCTGTTTTTGGGAATGTTGGATCAATGATGAATTTTAAAATTGGGGCACAAGATGCAGAAGCGATGGAAAAAGAATTTGCTCCTGTTTTTTCTCAAACAGATCTCATCAATATTGCCAATTATCATGCTGTTATAAAATTAAATATTGATAACACCACTTCTCGTGGATTTGTAATGAAAACTATTTATGACCCCTCTGGAGCTGATAATGAAGCAGCAGAAGCATATCGACAGCTTTCACGATTGAAATATGCAAGAGATAGAGATTTTGTAGAACGAGAAGTAAAACGAAAATTAATAGGAAGTGCTGGAAATGGGAAAACATTACCAGGAATGAAAGATATGAAATCTATTTTTTAAATTTTAAAATAAATATAATAAACCTATATAATACATCTGAAATATAAAAATATTATTCATTTCATTCCAATCTTTCATGTTCAAATTTTTACACTCATATAAAAATTTTATTTTTGCATCTCTTTGCATTATTTTTTTCATATTTCTTCATTCCTATCACATCACTCAAATTCCTGCTGGTTTATATCTCGATGAAACTTCTATTGGACTAAATGCCGCAACCATAAGTTCTGCTGGAACTGATGAATATGGACAAAAATTTCCTATATATTTTAAAGCATTTGGAGAATGGAAAAATCCTCTTTATATCTATACATCGGCAATTATTTTTAAAATATTTGGAATTTCTGAATTTCATTTACGACTGACTAGCATTTTCTTTTTTGCAATTTTTTTATGTGGAATATATGCTTTTTCTCGTAAAATTTTCAAAAAAAACATTTCAGTTTCTCATTATTCTCTTCTCATAGCAGGAACTTTGCCATGGTTTTTCACTTTGTCTCGCATTTCTTTCGAAGTTATTTCACAAATTGCTATAGCTATTTGGCTTTTTTATTTTTTATATATTTCATATTGTGAAAAAGTAAATAATCTCAATAATCTCAATTATTCCAATTATTCAAATATTCTAAAGAAAAATATATATCCGCTTGTTTCTGGTTTATTTTTAGCACTTTTTCTCTATTCCTATTCCACTTCTCGGGTTTTGGCATTTGGAATTATTCTTGCATTATTTCTCAGTTTCTATCAAAAAAAATATTGGAAAACTCATTTCATTCTGATGATAAGTTTTTTTATTTTTATTCTTCCATATATTTATTTTTCATATATTCATTCTGGTGCATTAACTTCACGATTTGAACTTCTTACATATCTTTATGATGAAAAAATATCAGTACTAGAAAAAATTTCAATTTTTTTCAGAAATTATTTTTCTGCTTTCGATATCTCAAATTTTCTTTTGTTCCAAGGAGATCTCAATATCCGTCATTCATCAGGATATATGGGGCAACTTTTTTTCATTCCTTTTGTGTTATTTCTTGTCGGATTTTCTGGAACAATTCAAAAATTTTTTTCTCATAACAATCAAAGTCTCACTGATGAAAAAAATAAAATAATAAAAAATAAAATAATAAATAATAAAATAATAAAAGAGAAAAAAATACAAGAGACACAAGAGACACAAGAGACACAATCAAAAAAATATTGGAGAATATTTTTGTTTCTTATTTTGTTAGGATCTCCATTGCCTGCAGCTCTCACATCAGATATTCATCATTCTCTTCGGTTGTTGTTTTTTGGGCTGATGATATGTATTTTTTCTTTTTATGGATATAATATTGTAATAGAAAAATATACTAATAAACCAATAAAAAGATATGTCATAGCGGGTATTTTTTTCGGAATATTTTTTCAATCAGTTTTTTATTTCCAGAATTATTTTTCAGAAGAAATGAAAAATAAAACAATTTTTTCTTTTGGAGGATATGAATTGCAAGAAGCAATAGAATGGGCAAATTCGCAAAATGCAACAGCTATAACTTTCTATGAACATGCACAAAATCCACTCTATGCCAGCATAAAATTTTATAATCATATCTTGGGAACAGATGTTGAAATAAATAATTTTCCTGCACAAAAAAACTCATGCCATCTCTGGTATAAATGGAATGCGCCACAAAAAAAACTTCCTCCAGTTTCAATCTTTAGAGGAGATAAAAATGGAATTATTTCAGGAGCGTGTTATTAAATTTTTTGCAAAAATTTACTCACTCCTTCCACTCCTTTTTCATCAAAAACCTGTACCAGATGAGAGCCAATAACAGCAATATCTACAATTCCATATAAATCTTGAATTTGTTTTTCGCTTTGAATTCCAAAACCAAGAGCAATATGTGCATTTGTAGATTTTTTTATTTTTTCTAAATATTCATCAATATCGTTTGAAAATCCTTTTGTTCCAGTTACTCCTGTTCGAGAAACAGCATAGATAAGATTTTGAGAATATTTTTTAAGAAAATTATACCGTTTTGCTTGCATTGTTGGAGCATAGAGCGGAATCATTTCAATCTTTTTCTCTTTGCTTTCATCATAAATTTTTTGCCCTTCTGGGGTATCAAACAATAGATCTGGTAAAATAAAAGCATCAATATCTGCTTTGGCACTTTTTTCTATAAAATTTTCAATTCCTTGTGCCATAACAATATTGGCATAGGTCATAATAATTAAAGGAATATTTATTCCTTTTTTTCGTAAGTTTTTTGCAAGAGTAAATACATCTTCTGTTCTTACTCCATTATCAAGAGCTTCTTGTGATGCTTTTAAAATAACAGGACCATCGGCAACAGGATCTGAAAAAGGAATTTGTAATTCCACAAAGTCTGCACCATTTTTTGCCATAGCAATAACAAGTTCTTCTGTTTTTTCAAGACTCGGATACCCAACAATAACATGAGTCATTACCCCAATTCTTTTTTCATCAGATATTTTTTTTAGCTGTGTTTCAATTCTGTTCATAATTTTTTTAAAAATATATTGATTAATTTTTTTATATAGAATATAATTATTATACAAATGTCCTTTGGGACCCCCTTCATATTTCTTATAAAGAAATCTTTGAAGGTAGAACAATTAAATCTATCAGATCATATCTCTGATAGATTTTTTAAGTTCTTTAAAATCTTTTTTTCCAATTACTCCAATCTTATTTTTAAATCGTTTGCTATCAATAAATCGAATTTGAGAAATAATTGCCTTACTTACAATGTTCTTTTCAAAAGTAAATGGAAAATAATATATACCATCTTTTTTTGTTCGAGAAAGGGGAATTATTAAAGCAGCTCTATTGTTAAATTTTTTTATAACAACTGCAGGCCGTAAATATGAAGTTTTTCCATTTTGTTCAAATCCAATATTTAATCCCATTTTAATATATAATATATCTCGTTCTCTAAAGAATGAAGTATTTTGTATTTTTTCTATCTTTTTTTTCTCAGTATTCCAAATATCAAAATTTTTCATTGTAAGTATGTTACATTTCTTTTTTCTTTATACTTTTTTCACTTGTTCATATCCCAATTTCAATGCAGTAATATTTCCTGTAACAATTTTTTCTGGAAAAACTTGAGAAAGAAATGCATGGAGATATTTTGAAAACTCATCAATATCAATAAGTTCAGAAACTTTTATCAATGCTCCTAACATCGGAACATTTGGAATATTTCTTCCAATTGCTTCTTTTGAAAGAGTTGTAGCATCGAGATGCCAAACAGAACCAGAAAATTTATCAGAAAATTGTGTTCTTTCCTGTTTCGTATTCAAAATTAAATGCCCATTATCTTGAATCCCTTCCAAAATATTTTCATAAGAAAGTTCATTGGGATTTATAAGAGAAGTATCGAGTAAAAGAACAACATCTGGTTTTTGAATATGATGTGTTTCTTCAATAATATTTTCATCAAATCTATTGTAAACAACGACAGGAGCTCCTTTTTTTTCTGCCCCAAAGTCTGGAAAAGATTGAGAATATAAATCGGTATGCTCTGCAATAATTTCACATAATGCATTTGCAGCTGTAATTGCTCCATGTCCCGCCCTTGAGTGCCATCGAATTCCTAACATAAATATAAAGATAAAAAATCATAAAATAGTATATCATAAAAAAAAAAGTTCTAAAATTCTCATTTTAATTTTTTGCAAAATAGTATAATCTGTTTCTTGTTATGCATTCAATAATTATAATTTAAAAATTTCTCCCATGGATTTTTCCCCATATAGAAAACAAGCAGTACAAAAATCTGGATATATGACAAAATTATTGCCATATATTTATTTATTACTAGCAGCGGCTATTGGTTTTTTTATTTTTTGGATTATTAAATCATATTTTTTAAAAGATGATGGATTTACTGCTCCATCTTTTTTCCAGAAAAATGAATCTGTTGCAGAAGTTCAAGTAAAAGATTTGGGAATTTGGACAAATTTACTCGAAGGAGCTCCCGTTATGGACGGTGATGTTATACGAATAAAAAAAGGAAATGATGGAGTTATTATTTTAGTCGATGGGTCTCGGTTATATCTGGGAGAAAATTCTCAGGTTTTTATAGAATCTATAAAAAAAGGAGATGATGATTCTCTTTTTGGAGATATTTATATAAAAAAAGACCCTATTATTTTTTCTGGGAATAGCGCTTTTAATGAAGAAAAGGAATTGAAAATATGGGTAAACGATACTGTTTATATAGATGCTGGGATTAATTCATTTTTGGTTGAAAATGATATTATTAGCGTTGTTTCTGGAGAATCTATTCATATTGTAAAATTAAACGCTAAAGGGAAAATTCAAACTCAAAAAAATATTGGGATAGGGCAATCTTTAAATGCTTCAACTTTTTCTCTTTTAGCAACTCCAGAATCTGCAAAAAATAATATTTTGCTTTCATCTTTTTCAGGGAAAAAAGGAAAACCAACACCAAAATCAGAAGGACTTACAGAGTCTCTTACTCTTACAGCTCCATCTATTTCTTCTCCTTTGTTTACAGGAAGTGCTATTGAAGTAAAAAATGGGAAACAGAAAATTGAAGGAACTGCCGATCTTCTCGCAGAAAAAATAATTATTGTTTTTTCAAATGGAGAAACAACAGAAGAACTTTCTTTCTCTGCCGAATTATCCGATGACAAAGAAGAAAAAGAATGGTCATATACCGTAAGTAATAAATATGACACATTGCTCGAGGGGTTAAATACTTATAAAATTTATGCAGTAGATAAAAATAATGAAAGATCGAAAGCGAGTGTTTTAGTTTTAAATTATGAAAATATTGATGAAGATACTGATGAAAGTACTAATGAAGACATTTCATCAGATGATGAAGAAACTTCATCTGGTTCATTTGCCATAACATCTCCAAATGGAGGAAATAATGCAGTGTTAAAAGATAATTCTCTCGTTTTAAGCGGAACAGCACCATCAAATGCTTCATATATAACAATCTCAATTCCACAATTGGGCTATAGCTATACTCTTTCAAAATTTAAAAAAGGAGATAGTTCTTGGAAATATTGGAATAGTTCTTTGAAAGAAGGCGATTATAAAATGATAGTATATGCAAAAAATGCAAACAAAAAAATAATTGGAACAGAAAAAATAACAATTACCGTTCCAAGCACCAATTCATCAGATGAAGAAACAGCTTCTCCTTCTTCAAAAACAACACCGGTTGCAACTGCAACAAAAAAACCAACTCCAACTCCAAAACCTGCGGTAACAGTTTCAACAATGGAAGGGGAAAGAAACTAAAGAAACTAAAGAAACTAAAAAAAATTTAAATTTTTTAATATTATAAGAATGAAGATAGCTGTTTTTGCATCAACTTCTGGAAGCGATCTTCCTGCTTTGTTTTCTGAAACAAATAGCAGAAAAATATCAACTCTCCTCATTACAAATAAAAAAGATTGTGGAGCAACAGAAAAGGCAAAAAAACATGATATTCCTTGTTTTTTTATCGATGCAAAAGGGTTGTCTCGAGAAGAATATGATGAAAAAGTCTTGCAAGTTTTAGAAGAAAATAATATTGATTATATTTTTCTTGTTGGATATATGAGAATTATTTCATCGGTTATAGTTCAAAAATTTCCCAATAAAATTTTTAATATTCATCCCTCACTTTTACCCGCATTTGCAGGAGGAATGGATACCGATGTTCATAGTGATGTCTTGCAAGCAGGGTGTAAAATTTCTGGAGCAACACTTCATATCGTAACGGAAGAAGTAGATGAAGGACCTATTGTAAAGCAAAAAGCATGTGAAATAGACGATGAAGAAACTTCTGAAACATTGAAAAAGAAAGTGCAAAAACTAGAGCAAGAGATGTTGGTAGAGTTGGTGGGAGAGTTAGATGAAGAAAGGTAATATTTTTATTTATATTTCTATGCAAAAAAATATACTATTACAGGAAAAATTTTCTACTATTAAATTGAAAAGCTGGGAATATAAAGGGATTATTTCTTCTGGAAGAGATTTTCATGATAAAGATTTTTTGAAAAATTTTATAGAAAATACCCCAGAAGCAAAAGCAAAACCATTTGTGAAATGGGTAGGA
>CAMZLA010000070.1 GCA_947311665.1 uncultured Candidatus Altimarinota bacterium
AAAAAAATCCTTGGCTCGGCTCGGTTCCATTTCTTCCGGAATACAGCGAGGGTCAACGGCAAGGATATATAGGGCATTTCTTTTTTTTTATGTGAATGAAAGCCAACTCACATAAATATCATACTCCTTATTAACTATTGATTCAAGTGTATTTTCTATTATTTCTGTGAAATTATTAAAACCCCATTGGAAAAAATTTATATTATTATTGATTTCTGCCGTTATAATTTCCCCCAATATTTATATTTTATATTTTTCATATTTTAAGATTTATACATTAGAATCTGTTTCTCTTCAGTATTCATTACCAGAAAAATATATTCCAGAAGATATTTCTGTGGCTATTGTTTTTGGTGCTGGAGTTTTACGATCTGGTCCTTCTGATATTTTTGCAAATAGATTAGATGTTGCATTTCATTTATATGAAATGAAGAGAATAGAAAAGATTTTAATTTCTGGAGATAATGCAAAAAATAATTATAACGAGCCAGAGTCTGGAAAAAAATATTTAATAGAAAAAGGAGTTAAAAAATCTGATATTGTTTTAGATTACGCAGGATTTCGAACATATGATACATGTGTAAGAGCAAATAAAATTTGGAATATTCAAAAAGCTTTTTTGGTAACTCAGAAATTTCATCTTTTTCGAGCTATTTTTACATGTGAAAAAAATGGAATAACCTCTCTGGGAGTTTCTAGCAGTTTACAGTCATATAGAAGTCATTGGAAAAATGTTTTTCGAGAAACATTGGCACAACAAAAATCTTTTTATGAAGTCTTATTTTTCCCTCACAATCCTAAATTTTTAGGAGAAAAAGAGGAATTGTAGTTTTTTATCTCATATCTTCACTTTCTTTCATTCTTTTTTCCAGCAATTCCTTACTTCCAATATCTTTTCGAGAAAACACTGGTCCTGTTACACATTCCAATGCTTTGTTTACTTTTTCTCTTGCTGTTTCAAAATCTTCATCAATCCCAACAAGTCCAATAGCTCGAGAACCTCCCAATAACAATTTTCCATTTTCATCTTCGTATACAGAAGCATAAAAAATATTTACATCTTCTCCAATTTTACTTTCATCAACATAAATTTCAACACCTTTCACTGGCTGTGTTGGGTATCCTTCAGGAACTAAATATTTGCAAACAGTTGCTTTTTTAGAAAACGAAATATTTATTTCATCCAATCTTTGTGCAATAGCATGCTCACAAATATCAACAAAATCTGTTTCCAAAAGAGAGAAAAAATTTAATGCTTCTGGGTCTCCAAATCGTGCATTATATTCAATGACTTTTGTTCCTGTTTGTGTTCGCATAAACCCTCCATACATAACTCCAATAAATTTTTCTCCTGTTTTTTCTTCAATAGCATTCATTACTTTTTCTGTAATTTTTTTTGCTTCGGCAATGTTTTCATCGGTTATAAACGGAAGTTTTTCAGGAAAAGAAATGGTTCCCATTCCTCCTGTGTTTGGTCCATTATCTCCTTCAAAAGCCCGTTTATGATCCGCTATTGTTGGTGTTTCTTTCACTGTTTTTCCATCAGCAAGAAACATGAGAGAAAATTCTGGTCCTTCAAGTTTTTCTTCAATAACAAGACTTTCAGATTTTTCTAAAATTTTTTGTGCAATTTCAATTCCTTCTTCTGCTGTTGTAAAATGGTCATCTTGAACAAAAACACCTTTTCCTCCACACAATCCATCGTCTTTAATTACAAATTTATGAGAAATGTTTTTGCAATATTTTTCTAGTTTTTCTTGCTCACCCGATGAAAATCTTTGAAATTCTGCATTTCCTTCAATATCAAATTCTTTGAGCAGAGACCTTGTAAATCCTTTAGAACTTTCAAGTTGTGCGGCTTTTTTTGTTGGTGCAAAACTTTTAATCCCTATTTCTAAAAGAGCATCGGCAGCTCCTGCAGCAATGGGATCATCTGGTCCGATGATAGCAAAGTCGAGATGAGAAATTTCTGCAAATTTTTTGAGCATTGCAAAATTACTTTTTTCTCCAAAATTATATTCATCCGTTATATAAAAATTTTCACAGAGTTCTATCATTTTTGGATTTTTCATATTAAAAAAACCAAAAAGTTCAATTTCATATTTTTGAGATTTTTTAAGAAAAGTTGCAATGGAATGTTCTCGTCCACCATTTCCCAATAATAAAATTTTTTTAATTGGTTTTTTTGAAGAATTCATACAAGAATAAAAATAAAATAATTATATAAAAATGCTATCATATCATCTCTATCCATGACAAATTTCTTTCTTTCTCTCCATTCCTATGACTCCACCAATTTTCTGAACATTTGGTACAAATTTTATTATTATGAATATTTTCTTTTTTTATTCCACAATTCATCAGCTCTTGTTCACAAATTTCTGATAAATCAATAAAAAATTTTTCTTCTCTTTTTTCAATATATTTATGAAAAAAATCTGGAGTTTCATTATACGGATCAGAAAATTGACTACAGCATTTTTGTAGAGAAGGAGAAAGGAAAACATGAAAATTTTTTCTTATTTTTTCTGGGAATTGAGATAAAAATTCTGTAGAAATTTTTTGTGCTAGCCCTCTCCACCCTGCATGCACTGCTGCAATAATATCTTCTTTCTCATTGTAAAAAAGAAGTCCAATACAATCCGCTGTTTTTATAGAAAGCATAATATTTTTTTCTTGTGTCCAAACTCCATCGGCTTCAAATTTTTCATTGCTGTTTTTGTTTCCAATTTTTACAATTTTTTTCCCATGCACTTGCAACGGCTGAACAATATTTTTATTCGGGAAAAAAGACTGTGTTTTCTCTCTGTTTGCAAAATTATTTGGTTTTCCTAAAAAGTTATAATTTTTTTTCATCAGTTGCATGTAATATTTTTTTTTATTACTGTACTTTTTTTTGATGAAAAATGATAGAATTTTTTTGAAGTAGAATTTCCCCCTTTTTTTTGTTTATGGAAATACGGTTAAATAAATTTTTGGCACAGCAAAATTATGCTTCTCGTCGAGGGGCAGACAAACTTATTGAACAAGGAGCGGTAACAGTGAATGGAAAAATTGCAATAATGGGACAAAAAATTGATGAAAAAAACGATATTGTAGAGGTGAATAGTGTTGTTTTACAAAAAATAGATGATGAAAAAAAATATTTTATTTTAAATAAACCAATAGATGTAACATGTGCAACAAAAAAAACAGAAGCAGATCCAAATATTATTTTAGATTTTTTTCCAAAAGATAAAAATTTTCCTCGTATCTATCCTGTCGGTCGTCTCGATAAAGATAGTTGTGGACTTGTTTTACTTACAAATGATGGAGATTTGACATATAAACTTATGCATCCTTCATATGAACATGAAAAAGAATATTTTGTAGAAATTTGGAATGAATTAACCGATGAAATGCTTGAACGATTACGAAAACCTTTTTTTATGCTCGGGCAAAAAACTCGTCGTGCCAATGTTGAAAAAACAGGAATGTATACTTTCACTATTATTTTAAAAGAAGGGAAAAACAGACAAATTCGTCGAATGGTACGAAGTATTGGGAGTGGTGTAAAAATTTTACAGAGAATTAGAATAGGGGATTTATGGCTTCCAAATGATTTGAAAGAAGGAGAGTGGAGAGAAGTGCAAAAAGAAGATATTGTTTAGATAATATTTTTTTGAGATACTACATCAGTACAAAATATTATTATTTTTTATGCCGTTTACCAAGCGAAATATTGAGCATAATCATCGAAAAAAACGACAAAAAGAAAAATTTAAAAGAATTGTTGGATTAGAAGGAGTTTCTTCTATTTTTTCTGGAATAAAAAAATATATACAACAATTTTCAAAAAAACAAATAATTTCATTGTTTCTCTTTTGTTCCATTGCAATTGGTGGATATTCTGCATATGCATATGTACGAGATAATTCAAAACTTTTCATCGAAAAAAGTTTACAATTTGCAACTCAAACATTGGGAGAAGATTT
>CAMZLA010000071.1 GCA_947311665.1 uncultured Candidatus Altimarinota bacterium
ATTTCTATTCTCTTCTGTTTTATTCTCTTCTGTTCTATTCTTCTCTTTTTTATCTAAATAATTACTTTCATTTTTACTTTTATTTCTCTTCTTATTTTTAGCATTACTCTCATTTTTTTTCTCTTTCCATTCTTGAATTTTTCCATTTTTTTCCCAATTTTTCAATTTTTTTATTACAAGACTTCTCAATATTCCAGACCCAATTCCTGTAATAATTTGTATTGTTTCTTGTGAATGAAAAATAATGAAATCTTCAAGCCATATCAATTTTTTTATAGACTCTTGTTCTGTAAATCCGTGTAAATCGAGAGAAAAAGACCGATGTGAATATGCTATGGTTTGCTTATTTTTTTCAACAGGATATTTTTTTATAAGATTTTCCATAATTTTTTTTGCTACATTTTATTTATTGAATATTTGCTTTATATCCATAATATAAACTTTCTATTTGAAATATATTCTCTGGAATATTTTTTTCTGATGTAAAAATAAAAGAGTCTCCCGGTAAAAGTAATTTTTCTGAAAAAGTTATTTCTCCTTTTATTTCTGAAGGAATGAGAATGAATGATTGTTTTACAGGAACCGCAATATTTGAATTATTGGTAATAGTTATGCTGTGTTCTGTTTGTTGCATTATTGAAAAAGTTATTTCATCAAATGTCGTAATTTTTTTTGTTTTTGCATTCCAAGAACCATATACATTTTCAAGTAATGTAGAATTTTGTTTTATTCCTAAAAAAGAATAAAACAAAAAATTATTTTTTTGAAAAACAGAAATATCCATTTTTTTTTCATATTTCTTTAGAATATTTTCTATAAAATATTCTCTATTTTTTTCAGTCATTTCATCAGAAATATCTATAAAAAATTGTTCATCATTTTTTTCTAAAGCATTTTTAAAGGCAATTTCTTTGTTTTCCAATGAAAAAAAACTGGCTGTTTGTTTTTCATCAGCTAAAAAATAGAAAAGAGTTGCAGAAAAACTCGCAAGAAGAATGATGAAAAATATTTTTTTTACTATTGTAACCGATGAAAGAATATTAGATTTCATATGCTATGAATGAAGAGAAAGGGTTGGTGTAAAGGTTCGTTTATGTTTACTCGATGTATACATGTTATATATTTTTTTCTCTATCTCATTTATGAAAACATTTTTTCCATTTTCAATTTCTTTACAAATTTTATCGGCAATATCATAAGAAAACCCCATTTCTTGTTCATCAGATTGGTTTTTATACAACTCTGCCGATGGAGATTTTGTAATAAAATTTTTTGGAATATTATATTCTTCTGCCAAAGAATATACCTCGTTTTTCCATAAATCACCAATAACAGAAACATCAGCAGCTCCATCTCCAAATTTTGTTTCATATCCCAGCATAATTTCTGTTTTATTGCATGTTCCCAGCACTATCCCATTTTCTGCATTTGCTTCTGCAAACAGCAATGTCATTCGGATTCGTGCAAGAGTGTTTCCCAAAACCATTGCTGATGAATATTTTTCTTTATATTTTTCATCAGAAAACAATGCGGTATATGGAGCAACAAAATCGTCTAATTGTATGATTGAATATGAAACATTTAGTTTTTTACATAAGAGTTTTGCATCTTCAAAATTTTCATGAGATGAAAATTCTCCCAATTTATAGGGAAGTAATAAGGCTGAAATATTTTTACTACCCAATGCTTCTACTGCAATAGCAAGGGTAACAGCAGAGTCTATTCCGCCAGAAATTCCTATAATAGCTTTTTTACATTGTGTTTGTGTAAAAAAATCTAATAATTTTTGTTCCAATATTTTTTTCATATCAACGATACATTAAAAAAATTATTTGGCAGTAATCCCTCCTTTCAGTTCAAAAACATTAGTAAATTTAGCTGCTTTCATCGATTTATATACCGATGCCGATCTATTCCCATGAGCACAGTAAATAAAATATGTTTTATCTCTGTCTAAGTCTCTAAAATTTTCTGCAAAAGTTGGGCTATAAACATCAAAGTTTTTTGCTGATGCATCGAGCATTGGAAGTGTTTTTATTTCTGCTGGTGTTCGTAAATCTATAAGCGTTCCTTTTGTTTCTTTCCATTTTGCAAGAAATTCTTTTTTTTCTAGTAAATAATCTTTTTTATCTTTAGCCGTATCAGGTTTTAACAATTCCACCAAAGGGTCTTTTGCTTCGGTCCCATATTCTTTTATTATTTTTTTTTCTTTTACTGTAAGTGTTGGAGTTGCAGTTGCTTGTTCTGTTTCTGCTGATGAAGTGTTTATATTTGCCGTATCATCAGAATCTGTACAACCAGAAAAAAGAAGAAAAGAAAGAGCTGAAAGAGCTATAATTTTTTTTTTCATAGAAAAATATATAAAGTAATAAAAATTATAAAAAGAGTATCAATTGAAGAGCCTTTTGCATAGATTTTTTTATTTTTTTCATTTATTATAAAAATGAGCATTTTTTTGCTCTATTATTATTTTATATTATAGGATTTTTTATGAAAAAAGATATTTTGATTTTTGGAATGCAAGGAGCGGGAAAGGGGACTCAAGGAGCTATTCTTGCAAAAAAACATGATTTACTTATTTTTGAAACTGGAGGAGAATTACGAAAAATTAGAGAAGAAGATTCTGATTTGGGGAGAACAGTGAAATCGGTAATGGATAAAGGAGATTTGGTAACAAATGAAATTGTTATGAATATTATCGAAAATTTTCTTTCAAAAAATGAAGGGAAAAGAATTCTTTTCGATGGTATTCCTCGAATGATGGAACAAAAAGAAACATTTGATGCATTGCTTAAAAAATATGGAAGAACTTTAGAGGGAATATTTTTAACTCTTCCAGAAGAAGAAGCTATTGCTCGAATGATGGAACGAGGTCGAAAAGATGATATTCCAGAAGTTATTCGACGACGCCTTGATAATTATAATAGTGAAACTTTGCCAGTTATTCAAAAATATATGGAAGATGGAATTGTGAGCGAAGTTTCTGGGGAAGGTTCTATTGAAGAAATTGCAAAACGAGTGGAAAGTGTTTTATAAAAAATTGTCAAAAATCAGAAAAATTAAAAATATTATAATTGTTTATGCCAGCAAAATTTACGACAATAAAAACTCCTAAAGAAATTCAAACGATGAAAAAAGGAGGGAAAATTTTATATAAAATTATTCATGAGATTGGGAAAAATGCAGTAGAAGGCATTACTCCACGAGAATTGGATGCAATGGCACGAGGATTATTTCAAAAATATAATGTTCGTCCTGCTTTTTTAGGCTTATATGATTTTCCTGCAACATATTGTTCTAGTATAAATGATGTTATTGTTCATGGAATTCCTGATGATATTCCATTGAAAAAAGAAGATATTTTTAATGTTGATGCTGGAGTTGAATATAATGGGTTGATGACAGATTCTGGGTATACTTTTGTTATTGGTGGAAAAACATCGAAAAAAACAACAAAATTTTTAGAAGTTGTACAAACAGCTCTTTATGCTGCAATTGAAATTGCAAAAGATGGTGTTCGAGTTGGTGATATTGGTGCTATTATAGAAGATACTCTCGATGCTCATGGATATGGAATTGTAGAAGAATTGGGAGGGCATGGAATTGGGTTTAGTGTTCATGAAGATCCACATATTGCAAATTTTGGGAATTATGGAGAAGGGGCAATTTTAAAAGAAGGAATGACAATTGCAATAGAACCTATTGCGACAATGGGTTCACCAAAAATTATTACAGATGCCGATGGGTGGGCTATTCGAAGTGTTGATGGTTCTCTTTCTGCTCAGTTTGAACACACTATAATGATTGGAAAACATAAAGGGGAAATTTTGACACAATAATATAAATTTTTTTTATAAAAGAATATGAATGTCTTATATATCGGTCGGTTTCAACCTTTTCATGCAGGGCATTTAGATGCTATTGCACAAGTTTTTGAGCAAAATAAAAATATTACAAAACTCTATATTGGAATTGGAAGTGCTGAAAATAATTTTACAAAAGAAAATCCTCTTACTGCTGGGGAACGATTTGAAATTATAGAAAAAGCAATGCAAGAAATGGATATTCCTGCAGAAAAATATGCAATTGTTCCCATTAGAAACATAGATCATTATGCACTTTGGCCATATCATGTTCAGCAATATTTACCCAAAATAGATATTTTCTATTCTGGTTCTCCACTTGTTTTACAATTATGGAAAAATTCTTTTCCATCATCAAAAATTGTTCAGATAGAAAAGCGAAAAGAGATTTCTGGAACTCTTGTGAGAGAAAAAATAATAGATAATTCAGATCTATCTGGATTTTGTCTGGAGTCTACTCTTGCTATTTTAAAAGAAAAAAAAATTGCAGCACGAATACAAGATATGAAAACTTATTAAAAAATTGGGGCAATGTCTCGGCAATGTTTTGATAAAATTAATAACTGCAAAACTATTTCTGATGCACTTCTTATTTTTTCATCAGTAAAACTTTCTCATACTATTTTTTTATCTCTGCAAGCTTTTTTTTTCATCAGCTCTTGAAAAAAAAGGGAAAAAGAGAGACAATGAAAAGAGTTACGAAAATATCTCATTATTGCGTTTTTACAAATTATATTTATTATGAAAAATAAAAAAAGGTATAAAGGATTATCGGAGAGAATTGTAAGCCAATTAGCAAAAAGTGAAGAATATAAAATAGAAGGAGAGCATGAAAAAGCCTTACAAATTGCACGAAAAATTTTAATGAAAGACCCTTCATGCATTCCTGCAGCAGAAGAAGTTTTAGACAATCTTGTTTCTTTACAAGAATTTGAAGAGTCTGAAAAAATTGCTTCATTCATTCTTGCGCGAGAAAAAGATAGCTATATCGCTCATTATGCTCTAGGATTTATTCTTTTGACATCAGGAGATAATGCAGCAGCTTTGCCATATTTACAAAAAGCAAATCTTTTAAATGATAATAATCCAGAAATTTTACGATGTTTAGGGTGGGCAATATTTAATGTTGAAAGTAAATTGAAGGGATTGGTTACTCTTGAACGAGCTTTAAACCTTAGACCAGACGATCCACTTATTTTATGTGATTTAGGAGTTTGTCTTTTACATGAACATGTTTTTGAAAAAGCAATTTACCTTTTTGAACAAGCATTAGCTCTTGAGCCAGAAAATGAACGAGCAAAAGATTGTTTAAATGCAGCAATAGAGCTGGAAGAACAGTTTGAAGTAATTAATGCAAACCCTCAAAATAAGGGGGAACTTCCAAGTAAATTGGGGGAGTTTGGAGATTTTGAAGCTTCTTCTCAAACAAAAGAAAATAAAGCATAA
>CAMZLA010000072.1 GCA_947311665.1 uncultured Candidatus Altimarinota bacterium
CTGTTTTGTCTAAAATTTTGAGAAGAGATTTTTGAATATTTTCTCGCGCTTCATCATTATATGACAATATTTTTAATACAAAAGTAGATTCGACCGGAGGACCAGGAGGATCTTCCACTACTCGAAGAATAACATTTTCTTTCACTCCTATTTCAGAAATAGAATGCCGTATTTTCATTGCCATTTCTTCCGATGTTTTATTTTTTTTATCAAAAAAAGTAACAAGAATACTTGATTGATGTTCCCCTGTTCTGCCAGAGAACCCTCTAAACAAACCATTGAAATCGACAACAGGAGCTTTTCCTGTGAAGAGAGAAAGAGATTCTATATTTGGAAATTTGGAAATTGTATTTTCTACTTTTTCTGCAATTCTTTGTGTTTCAATATAACTCGTTCCTTCTTGAGCATCGAGAGTTACCCAAAGTGTTTTATTATCTGCTTTTGGAAGCATTTGAAAATGAACACCTTGAAACGGAATAAGAAAAAAACTTAAAATTAAACCTCCAAAAACAAAGAAAAGGAGAAAAACTTGTAATGAATTATTATTTAATATTTTTCGTAAAAGAGTCGCATATTTTTTTTGAATTTTTTCAAAGAAACTTATTTTTTGAGGAACTGTTGCCGAAACAACTGCTTGTCCATTTGTAAATTCTACCTTCTTTTTTTCATCAGAATGAGGCTGAGGAGAGAAAAAATATTGAGAGAGAAAAGGGGTAACCGCATATGCAATAAAAAGAGAGCAAATGAGGGCAGCAGGAACAAAAAAAGCAAGAGGCCCCATATATGGTCCCATCATTCCTGATATTTGTGTGAGCGGAAGAAAAACAATTACTGATGTTACCGTAGAAAGAAATAATCCCATTCCTACTTCTCCAACAGCATCGGTTATTCGTTTTATTTTATTTCTTTCATCATTCATTTGCATGTGCCTATAAATATTTTCTACAACAACGGTTGCAGAATCGACTAAAAGCCCCAAAGAAAGAATGAGTGCAAAAAGAGTAATTTTATTTATTGTTTGATCTCCCAGAAAACCGATGAAAAAAACAAGGAACAGAGAAAATGGAATAGCCAAAGCCACAAGAAAAGCACTTCGCATTCCCAGAAAAAACATGAGAACGAGCAAGACAATAAAAATACTCTGAATAAGGTTTGCTCCCAAACCAAAAATGCTTTTTTCTGCTATTTCTGCAGTATTTCTAATGTTTTTAATAGAAATTGTTTCAAAATTTTTATTATGAGAAATTTCTTCAAATTTGTTCAATGCATTTCCCATAACAGTTGAAGTGTTTTCTCCTTTTCTTTTCGCAATAGAAAGAAAAATAGCATCTTGAGAATATAATTGTTTTTTGTGATTGAGAATAGTAAATGATGTTTTTTCTGTATATCCAGATTCTATTTCTGCAATATCTCCGAGAGTAATTCCCTTAGAAATAACGATATTTTTCGCATCTTCAATTGTTTTTATAGAGCTATCTATCTCTATTTCATGTAAATTTTTTCCCATTCGCAAATCACCAACAAAAGCCCTTCCATTATTTTGTCTCAAAACATTGGTAACTTCTGAAAGAGAGATATTTCGTTCTTTGAGTTTTTGTGGATTAACAATAATTTTTAAGGCTTTTGTTTGCCCTCCAGTAATTTTAATATTGGCAACACCTTCAACTGTTTGCAAAATATGAGAAAGTTCTATCGCTTTTTCTCTTATTTTATTTTCTGATAAAGCAGTTGATGTCAAAGCCCAAACTCCAATAGCAATATCATCGGGTGTAATAGTTTTTATTTGTGGTTCAGAAATATTTGGATTATTTCTCAAATTAAGATTTTCTGAGATTTTAGAAAAAAGTTTTACTTTCGATTCTTCTAAATTTTCCCCTACAATAAATTCAACCTGAACAACAGAAACTCCTCCATTTTTTGAAACTGATGAAATGCTATCTACCCCAGGAATTTCTGAAATTTTTTCTTCCATTTCTTTCGTTATAAACTGTTCTACCTCTTCTGATGTTGCTCCCGAAAATGGTGTTATTACCTGAAAAGCGGGAAGTGTTACTTCAGGATTATATTGTTGTGGCATTTGAGAAAATCCAAATATTCCAGAAAAAAATATTCCAGAAATAATAAGCCATGAAAGGGCTTTGTTGGTAACAAAAAATTCTGCTATTAACGAAAAAAATTTCATATTTTTTTATAAAAAACTATATCTATTCTAGTTGTTTCTCTCTTGAAAAACAAACAAAAAAAAGGTATACTAAAGAGATAATATTTTTTTCATATCTCTTTTTACTTTATTTTTTATTTTATTTCAAAAAAAATGCAATTTATTTATGGACTTTTAGGAATTATATCAGCTTTTGTTATTATTAAATATCGACATGATATTTATCATATTTTAGGGAAAATTGATTGGGCAGAAAGCTATTTGGGTGGAACTGTAAACCTTATATTTTTTTCTGCTATTATTATAATGATTCTTTCTTTTCTTTTTATGATTGGAGAAGAAGGAGTATTGTTTGGTGGAATTGCAAAATATTTTGGAGGATAAGAGTTCTTGATTATTTCCCTTCTGCCATTTTCCGTGTTAGAGGTCCCCATACTCCTGCACCTTTCTGGTTTAGATTATTTATAATATTTTTTGATACTTGAAAATTGAATACTGCTTTTTCAGTAACCGCATTAAATTTCCCAGAAATTGTTCCATTATAAAATCCTGCATCTTTTAAAAATTTTTGCATTTTTTTTACCTCACTTCTTTCCATATCATTTTTCCCCCTCCATAAATTTTTTGAAAATGAATATGATGTAATAACTGTTTTTCTTTTTACAAATTCTCCTTTCAAAATTTTATTTGCTACTCTTCGTGTTTTTGGTCCCCAAACTCCAGCCCCAAAATCATATTGTGTCTGCACAATTTCATGTTCTATTTGAAAATCTAAAACTGCTTTTTCTGTTATTGGTCCAAAATATCCATAACTTTTCACGTGAAAAAACCCCTGAGATTGTAGAAATTTTTGCATTTTTGCAATTTCTTGTTTTTTCCCATATGCATCAATAGACAATGGAACAGAAAACATTTCATCATCTTCATTTTGTACTGATGAAGTATTTGTTGTAATTTTTTTTCCACCAAAAACAAAACCTTCCGATGTATTGCTTGCAACAATTTTTCCTTCAACCATTTGCATTCCCCAATTTATAGCCCGAATTCTTCCCTCATCTCCATATCCCATCCAAATATCCAATCTGTCATATCCTTTTCCTGCATAAATAGCTCCTCCTCTGTCATGCACTGTCCCAATTCCAAGACCTGGTAAATAAATTTTTGTCCCAAAATCATAGGTATAAGGAGCGGAAATCATTCCAACATAGACTGGTGTTCCATCTGCTCCATGTGTTCCATTTCCATTCATTCGCAAATCGGCTGCATAACTTCCAGAAACATATTTTTCTTGCCCTGCCAAAGGAGAATAATATGCCGATACTTTAAAAGTTTTTGTATCTCCTACAGAAAGAGCAAAGGTTATATTTTGTAAAAAAACCGATGAAAAAAATAAAAAAATAATACTGAAAAGAAACGATAGAGAAAAAACTCTCATAGATAATAATTAAAAAATATTTTTCTGCTTTTTTTGTTTTATTGAAAAAAAGAGAAAGGTTTTATTTTTTTTCAAATTTTTCTGATGAAAAAAAATGAAAAACCATTGCAAACCATAGAGAAAAAAAAGTTTTTCGTCAAATATTAGATGTTTTTCTTCTTATTATTTCTTCTTATTATTTCTTACTTCTCTATTACTCTCTATTACTTCTTTTTTATTCTTTTTTATTCTTTTTTATTCTCTCTTATTCTCTCTTATTCTCTTTTATTCTCTTTTATTACTTCTTATTACTTCTTATTATTTCTTATTATTTCTTATTATTTACATCATTTACATCATTTCTATAATCAAAATGTGTTAAAATAATCGCATTATTATATTTTTCCATAATTCTATTTTCAATATTATGAGATGAATTATGAGCTTTTTTTAGACTTATATCATCAGAAAACTCTAAATGAACATCTATATGATATTCACTTCCTGATTTTCGTGTTCGCATTGCATGCCAGCCTTCAATTTCATCTGAATTATTTAATATTTTTTCTATTTCTTTTGTAATATTTTCATCAAGTTCTTTATCTGTTAAAACATTAAAACTTTCAAAAAAAAGAGAATATGATTCTTGTAATAAAAAAAATGAAATACATATCCCAATAACACTATCAATCCAAAACAATTGGAAGAAATAAACAGAAACAAGAGAAATAAGAACTCCAAAATTTAATAATCCATCAGCCCAAAAATGAGAATGTTCTGCATGCATAACAGGAGAAATATTGCTATTCGATTTTTTCTTAATATAGAGAGAAAGAAGAACTGGTGTAAGAATAGA
>CAMZLA010000073.1 GCA_947311665.1 uncultured Candidatus Altimarinota bacterium
GGAGGAATGTTTCAGAAAAATTATCAACCAAATAAAGAAAAAACATATTCTTTGTTTGAACAAACAGAACATTTTATAGTAAAACCATCTCCTTCACTTTCTCCTTTCCGATTCATCGATAAGCCATTGCAAAAATTGTCTGGGGTAAGTTTTAAGGGAACATTATCCGATGGAAAACATTGTATAACCGATGACATGATTATTACTCATTTTGGGTTGTCTGGTCCTGCTGTTTTAGATTTTTCTGCATTGTGGGGGAAAAAAACAGATGTCATTATTAATTTTCTACCAAACTTTTCTTCAAAAAAATTATTAGAAACACTTCAAGATTTACGAAATGGAAAAAATTCTATTCTTTCATTTTTTTCTCATCAGGTTTCAAAAAGACTGGCACAATTTCTCATAGAAAAATCTGAAATAACAAAACTCTTTTTTGCCGATATTACAAAAATAGAAATGAATAATCTTGTAGAAAATTTTACAAAATATAATATTTCAAAACCAGAACTTTTTCCATATTTTGGGTGTTGGACAACAAAAGGAGGTGTTTCTTTGCGAGATGTTTATATGCATTCATTAGAATCTAAAAAAGTTTCACATTTTTATATTGGAGGAGAAGTACTCGATATAGATGGCTTATGTGGTGGGTATCATATTTCTTTGGCGGCACTTCAGGGGAAAATAATTTCTGAGAGCATAAAAAATTCATAATATATATGCAAAAGAATAAGTTTTTGATATAATTATAGAGATATATATAGACGACTTTAATATTTTACTTTTTATGATTTCAATACAAAAAACACAGTTTTTTTTCATCAGCTTCATTTTTATGTTCTTGCTTGGAAATATTTCATTTGCTCAAGTAGCATCGGTTGATGTTTCAAAACTGACAGTAGAAGAACGGTATCCTGTAGCAGTTCAGCCAAAAAAAAGTTATAATAGCTTGGTTCTTCAGCGATTACGGCAGTCTGACAATGTTTTTGGAGAAAATTTTACAACTATAGGAGAAGTTACAACTATTCCAACGCCAACGCCAACGCCAACTCCAACTCCAACGCCAAAATTTCAATATGCCAATTATTCAACAATAACAGATTCTGCAGAATTGGTTCGAGTAAATAAAATTATTTGTGATAGAGTTCCATATTCTCCATTGTGTAATAATCCATATTTACAAGATAGATTACGAAAAATATCTGATGAAAGAAATGTTGATTTTTGGTTAATGGTTGGGATTACTTTAGCAGAAAGTCGTATTGGGACAGATTTTGCTGGTGGATGCGATGCTTCCTATTATAATTGGGGAGGAGTAAAAGCACGAAGGCTTGATTCTGGGGAAATAATTCGAGATTATCCAATTCCAGACAATAATGGATGTTGGTTATATAAATTTGATAGTGTTGAAGATTATTGGATTTCTACTTCAAACATTATAAATCTTGGATATTTACAACGAGGCTGTAGTGAAGAAGAAGATGTGGCGCGGTGTATTTCTCGATGTTATGTTGGTGGATGTGGAAGTGGAGAAGAGGAATATTGGATTGAAGCAGTGAATTATTTTGCTCCACCATGGAAAAGAAATAGAATATATAGATAATAATATATTCTATTTTAATATGATATTTTCTAAACTGATGTAAAAATGATGATATTTTCTTTCTCATATTTTGCGATTATTACTTTTTTAGTAATAATTTTAATTATTTTTGTTGTTATTTTTTCTATTCTTTCTCAATCGAAACAAAAAATTTCTCGATTAGAATTTGAAAAAAATTTACTCATTGAAAAAGAACGAGAAATATCGTTACAGATGATAAAATATCAACATGAGAAACAAAATCTTACAGAAAAAAACAGAGAAATAAATCAAGAATTGCGATATAAAACAGAAAAAACGGAAGAACTTCAAAAAGAATTTCTTGAAAAAACACATCAGCTGTTTCAAGCCAAAACACGATTTGAACAAGAAGAGGAGAGAGTAAGAAAAACTGAAGAAGAAAAAAAACAACAAGCAATAGATAATTATTCTACAATGTGGAGTGAGCATGAAAAAAAAGTTATTTCAAAGCTCAAAGAAATCTGTATTTCAGAATTTTCATCGTTTACATTTTATGAGAACACAACTCTTCCACCTGTTTTTGATGGAAGTTTAAAACCAGATTTTTGTGTGTTATATAATGATAGATATATTGTTTTCGATGCTAAAAAATCTAAAAATATTTCTCAATATATTAAAGATCAAATAAAAATAACGGCAAAAAAATATAAAGAAATTTCTGAAATTTCTCGACAAATATTTTTTGTTATTCCAGATGATGAGTTTCAAGAAATATCACAAAAAATATATAATTCCGAAGGATTTACTTTCATAATACTTTCTTTTTCAAATATTGAAAGTACTCTTTTCCTTTTGTCAAAAATGCAAATAATAGAAAATCTTTCAGATATAAATCCTGAAGAACGAGAAAATATTATTCATTGTATTTCTGAATATATGCAGCATGTTTCTGTTCAAAACTCTGTAAATATTTTAATGGCAGAAAAATCGTTTCATTTAGAAAACTCGGTACAAGCTCTTCCAGAAGATTTTACTCAATATTTAGAGAAGAAAAAAAATAGCTCACTTCCTTTCTCTTTACAAAAAGCAAAGTCTTTGGCACAAAAGAGTTCGCATCAAAAAGAAAAAATAGAGAAAATGAAAACACCACAAATCATTCTTTAGTTTTTAATAGAAAAAAATTATAATTTAAAAATATAAATGAAAGAACTTATCCTTGAAATATCCAATTTTATTAGTACAAATTTTTACAATATTTTTGAAATTTTTTCTGAGAATCCTTTGGCTCAATCCATAGGGTTTCTTGGTTTTATTATCTCTATGCTTACATTTTTAAGCAAGCAAGATAAAACTTTTATGTGGCGAATGACAGGAGCTTCTTTTGTTTGGGCTATTCATTTTTTGCTTTTAGGAGCATTATCAGCAGGGTTTTTAAATGCAATTGATGTTGTGAAAAATTTATTAGCTATACGATATCCATTTCATAAGGGAATTGCTGTTGCAGTGCTTATTGTCTATGTAATGGTTGGAATTTTCTTTTTTATAACAACAGAAAGCATTACAAATCTTTTACCTGTTGCAGGTTCTATTGCTGGAACAATAATTATATTTACCCTGAAAGGACTCTGGATGAGAGTTGCTTTCCTTTTTGTTTTAATGGGGTGGTTTGTTTATAATTATACAAATCATTCAATAGGAGGAGTAACAACTGATGTAATTTTGTTTATTACAGGAGTTTTTGGAATTTATAATATGAGAAAAGAAGAACTAAAAAATATAAAAAATATAAAAAATGAAAAAATTTGAGAATTTAACAAAGTCATAATTACGAAATTATTTTTTTAAAATAAGAAAGAATAATGAAGAAAGAAGAAAAAAGAAGGAAGAAATAAGTATGAAGAAAGAAGAAAGAAGAAATAAGAAAGAAGAAATAAGAAAGAAGAAATAAGAAAGAAGAAAAAAAATAAGTATGATGAAAGTAGAAAGAAGAAAGATGATGGATGAAAAAAGAAATAACAAAA
>CAMZLA010000074.1 GCA_947311665.1 uncultured Candidatus Altimarinota bacterium
AAGAAGAAGAAGAAGAAGAAGAAGAAGAAGAAGAAGAAGAAGAAGAAGAAGAAGAAGAAGAAGAAGAAGAAGAAGAAGAAGAAAAATAGAAGAAGAAGAAGAAGAAGTGATAACATCTAAGAACACAGACTCACTATCACTAAGCTCAAGAGAATAGAGGATTCCAAACCTTAAAGACCTGTTGATTTTTGTTTTGAATCATAATTTCAAAATGGGGTGGTTGGTGGACAAGAGGGTTACGGCGGCACTTTGTTGGACGTCCCAGAATGCAGAATTCACACGTGTGTTCGGACCCGGGGGGGGGGGGGGGGGGGGGGGGGGGGGGGGGGGGGGGGGGGGGGGGGGGGGGGGGGGGGGGGGGGGGGGGGGGGGGGGGGGGGGAGGAGAGGAGGAAAAAAATTAAAAATCCTGCCAAATCCTGAAACTGAAAGTGTTTGGATTTTTGTTCTCTATTTTTTTTCAACATTATCTTCATTTTTTATAATGGAACGCTATGATTTTATAGAAATAGCATTTCCATTACAAAAAATGAAGATAATGTTGAAAAAAAAGAGAGGAGAAAGATCCAAACACTTTCAGTTTCAGGATTTGTATATGCTTTTTTTAATGTTGGAATAGCCGCTAATGCATCAGCTATAATACTACAGATAATAGCAATATAAACATTTTGAGTTATTCCCCATAAAATTAAAAACATTACTATACCCCCCCCCACAAAATAATCAAATTTCTGTAATTTCCAATATGATTTTGGATTTATAAATGAAGCACAAAATATTAAAAAAGGACTAATTCCTGCTATAAAAACAGGGAAAGAAGCCCAAGTTACAACCCCTTCAATGTATTGAGCAAGAACTGCAAACAAAGGAATAGACCAAAATAACCATGTTATTTTATTTGGCTGAATTTCTCCTTTTATTGTTTTTATTAAATAAGGAAGAGTTCCAAATATAAAAGCTAAAAAAGATATTATGATTAAAAAAATTATTTTTGTTTCCATATGTTATATAAAAAAATAGCTGAAAGAATAATTATTCCAGTCCAATAGATTTAGATAAATCAGGATCTCTATCTGTTTCTGGGGAATTATTTGTATAAAAATTCATAGGAATACTTATTCTAATTCCTTTTTTTATTTCCTGAACATAGTGAGGGTTTTGTTGAGCATTAAAAAAATATAAATCTCCTTTTTTAGGATATATATATAAAGGAGAAGTAGAAAGTAATTCTTTTTCTCCTACAACATTTTTATATTTAGATACAACAAGGGCACCATCTTCAGGATTATCCGTTACAAACAATAACCCTTGTAATGGGTTTGAATCAATATGAATATCATATCTCTGTCCAGGAATTTGCATATTTATATTAATCCCAGATAATAATATTTTAGCAAGTACTAATGATTTTCCTTCTTTTTTTCCTAATATATTTATTCCAAATTTTTTTGCTTTTTTATAAAATAAAGTTCTATATAAATTATCTAACCAAGAAAGATCTTTTTTTATACCTTCTCCAGATACTAAATTATAACTTAAAGGAGGTATATTTTCATCTTCAAATAAGGTAGGACCATAAGGATCAATACTTATTTTTTTAGCATTTTTTGTAGTATATTTAATGATTTTACTATCCCAATTAGGGATTAAGAGATTTAATTCATTAGAAATATTTATTTTTTCATACTTAAATTCACATGGTTTTAGTATGGATTTGGCAGGATTTTTAATTTTTTTCCTCCTTAAAAGAAGTAAAATACAAAAAGATAAATTTGCTATTAATAAAAAAAATGGATAGAAATATGTAAGAAATATAAAATTTTCTAAAGTTACTATAGCAGGAATAAATTTTATTCCAGATATAAAGTGATGAAGTAATGTTTCTGAATATGGATCATTCCAACTTTTTCTCACTGTTGGAATATATCCTAAAGCATCAATAAAAACTATTAACAATAAAGAATATAATGGATTTTCTGTAAAGAACCAAAGAGGTAATGTTAATAATGCTAAAGAAAATGAAATCCAATCAGATTTTACAATATTATTGTTTTTATTTCCAAGTGCAAAGAAAGCTATAAATAAAGTTATTATTCCTGTTGTTGCTGTTACCCATGTTCCAATTCCTCCTCCTTCATAATATTGAATAAAAAATACAATAATTGTTAAAATCCCCCAAATAAACCATGAGAAAAAATGTGGTTTAGTTTTTCCTAAGTATATATCTTTAATATATGCGTAATACCCAATAATAGTTAATAAAACACCAAATAATGAAATAAATATAGGATTAGTAATATCTATCATAAAGAATAAAAAAATTATAAAATATAAAAAGAATAACATATAAAAAGAATAACATATATTTTTATTATTTTGTAAAAAAAATAAAAAAAAGTTATATTATATAATGTATAAATATTTTTTTTATCTCATGAAAACATCAGCTCTCTTACTCTGTTCTGGAACTTCATCACGAATGAATCCTTTTGAAAATAAATTTTTATTTGAATTTAATGGAAAATCACTATTAAGACATCAATTAGAAAATATTCTTCTTCAAAAAAATATAGAAGAAATTTTTATTATCTGTAATTCTAAAAATATTTCAATAATAAAAAAACAAATAGATACTTTTTTTTCATCAGAACAAAAAAATATAACTTGTGTTTTGCAAGAAAAAGTTTATGAAGGTATGAAAGGTGGAGTTTTATCTGTGGAAAAGTCGTGGAAAACAAAAAATGCAATACTTATAATAAGTTCTAATGATATGCTTGAGAACTGGTTTTTATCAGATTTTTTACAAGAAGAAAGTTATTCACAAATTGATGGAAAAATATGTGGAAAAACCGTTGAAAAATATTTTCCTGGTGGATATCTTGAATTAGATAGTGAAAAAAATGTGAAAACTATTATTGAAAAACCTGGAGAAGGAAATGAACCTTCAAACATGATAAATTTAGTTTTTCATTGGTTTAAAAATTCACAACAGGTTTTTTCCATTCTTAAAAGTAGAGATAATAGTAATGATGATGCATATGAACAAATGATTCAAGAATTGATAAATGAAGGAAATAAAATTAAAGCCTTTGAATATAAAGGAAAATGGCAATCATTAAAATATCCTTGGCATATATTAGATATGAAAGATTTTTTCTGTTCTTCTATAAAGAAACAACACATATCTAAAGATGCGTTCATCTCTAAAAATGCAGTAATAAATGGTAATGTTATTATTGAAAGTGGAGTTAAAATTTTTGATTTTTCAGTTATTCAAGGTCCATGTTATATAGGGAAAAATACTATAATAGGAAATAATTCTTTAGTTCGAGAAAGTTATATTGGAGAAAATTCTTGTATTGGACAGGGATCTGAAATCGCTCGCAGCTACTTAAGAAACAATGTTTTTACTCATCAGTCTTATATAGGAGATAGTGTTGTGGATAACAATGTAAACTTTGGAGCTGGCTGTAGAACTGGTAATTTACGACATGATAGTGGAGAAGTAGGTGTTTTGGTGAAAAACGAAATTATAAATAGTGGAAAAAATAAATTGGGAATTTTTTGTGGAGCTAATGGAAAGTTTGGGGTGAATACATCTTTTTCACCTGGAGTAACAATTGGAAAAAATTGTTGGAGTTATCCACAGGTTATTTTTTCTACAAATATTAAAGAAAATAGCTTTATAAAACAAAAAAAAGAAAATTTAGAATATGATATACGAGAAAATAAAAATAAGTAATTCACAAGTTTTCCACAGGTTTTCAATATCTTATTTAAGCTTATTTATAAGAATTTACTAAAATTTTAATGAATAATAAGCATAGAATATTATAAACTTTTTACAATATAATCAACCCCTTATTGTTATTATTATTAGTTTTATATATATATATTTAATAAGTAATAAATAATATACACAGAAATTATATAAAAGAGATTTTTAAAACGAATGAAAAAAATGAAACTGGAAATATAATAAAAAAAAGAGTAAATTATAAATATAATTATTTTAAAAACTCTAACCAAAAATTAAATGCTTTCAAAAGTACATGCAAGAACAGTTGTTGGAATGGAGTCTTTAGCAGTTGAGGTAGAAGTTGATGTTACACGAGGAATGCCAAAATTTCATATTGTTGGACTTGCAGATACTGCAGTTCAAGAATCGAAACAACGAGTTTTTAGTGCTATTAGAAATAGTAATTATACCTTTCCACCAACACGAATAACCGTAAATTTAGCACCAGCAGATATTAGAAAATCTGGACCATTATTCGATTTATCAATAGCTATAGGAATTTTAATGGCAAGTGAACAAATTCCATATTCTGATGAAAATGAAAAATTTTTATTTATAGGAGAACTTGCTTTAGATGGAAGATTACGACATATTTCAGGAGTTTTACCTATTGTTTCTAGTGCACAAAAAGAAGGAGTTACTCATGTTTTTGTTTCTAAAGAAAATGCAAAAGAAGCGGCATTGGTTGAAGGAGTTACTGTTTTTGGAGCAGAAAAATTATTAGATGTTATTCATCATTTGAACGGAACACAAGAAATAGAAAAAGAAAAAATGCTAACAGAAGAAGAAATTTTTAAAAAAGATGAATCGATTTATGAAGTAAATTTTTCTTCTATTGTTGGACAAGAACAAGCAAAACGAGCATTAGAAATTGCTGCAGCAGGATCGCATAATGTTTTGATGAATGGTTCTCCTGGTTCTGGAAAAACATTTATGGCAAAAGCATTTCCAAGTATTTTACCTCGAATGGTGAGAAGTGAGGCTTTTGAAGTTTCAGAAATTTATTCTATAGCAGGAATGTTACCAGCAAAAACACCGCTCATTACACAGCGACCATTTAGAACTGTTCATCATACAGCTTCAAGTGTTTCTATTGTTGGAGGAGGAAGAAATCCTAGTCCTGGAGAAATCTCTTTGGCTCATAGAGGAGTTTTATTTATGGATGAAATTGCAGAATTTCCATCAACTGTTTTAGAAGTATTGCGACAACCTTTAGAAGATAGAAAAATAACAGTTTCACGAGCCACAGGAAGTGCAGAATTTCCTGCTCATTTCTCTCTTATTGCGGCTATGAATCCGTGTCCATGTGGATATTACATGGTGCAAAATACAGATAAACAATGTATTTGTACTACTCAACAAATATCACGATATCAAAAAAAACTTTCAGGACCTCTTCTCGACCGTATAGATTTACATATAGATATTTCTCCTGTAAAATTTGATGAATTGCAAAAATCGAAAACCTCAGAAGATTCTCGTGATATTTTAGTTCGTGTTCAAAAAGCAAGAGATATACAAACAAAAAGATTTAAAAAATATAAAAACATAACATCAAATTCTGAAATGGGACCAGATGAAATTGCATTATTTTGTATACTTCCAAAAGAAGCAGAAGAGTTATTGAGAAAAGCTGTTTCTCAATTTTCTCTTTCTGCTCGAAGTTATCATCGAATTTTAAAAGTATCCCGTTCTATTGCCGATATAGAAAACAGTGAAAATATATCAATTTCTCATGTTGCAGAAGCATTACAATATCGATGTAAAAAAGAAGAAGGATAATTTTTTACTATTTTTCATTTGCTATAAAATTTCTTGCATTTGTTAATGCTGCAATAATATCATCTAAATCTTCTGCATCCATCATTATTGTAGATTTTTTTCCTCGAGATTTTTCAGAAATTTTTACTAAATGTCCATAATGATTTTCTTTTACATCAACAAAAAAAGTTCTATGTTTTGCCGAAATTTTTTCAGAAAACACTTCATTAGAATATGTTTGTCTTTCTTCTGAAGATGTATTTAAAGATGTTTGTGATGAAGTTGATGTTGTTTCTTCATCAAAATCAGAAAAATAATCACTCATAATAAAAAATAAATTAAATAATAATTGTACTATATACAGTATACTAAAAAGAAAAAGAGCAAACAATTTATTTTTAATAAAAAATAATGTAGAGTAATAATAATATTATTTTACAAAAAAATATGAATACACTTCTTCAAGATTTAATAAAAGATACAGTTTCTAAAGGATTATCTGATAAAATTGGTTCAAGCCTTGGGGTTTCTTCTTCTCAAGCAAATTCTGTTATTTCAATGCTTATGCCTGCTGTTTTGGGTGGGTTACAAAAAAATGCAGAAAACCCTGATGAAGCGGAAAAAATAGTGAATACTCTTCAAAAACATCATGTTGGAGGAGAAGTTTTTAATGATATTGAAAACCTTATTTCACATCCAGAAAATCAAAAAGGAGATGGTATTCTTCGTCATGTTTTAGGAGATAAAAGAGAGGTAGTAGAACAAAAAATAGCTCAACAAAGTGGAATGGATTTAAATATGGTTTCAAAAATTTTTACAATGGTTGCTCCATTAGTAATGGGAGAAGTAGGAAAAAAACTTACAGGTGGAAACTCATCATCTTCATCTTTTTCTTCATCAGATTTACTTTCAACTCTTTTTGGAGGAGAAAAAAAATCTCAAGCAAAAGAACAATCATTTCTTACATCTCTTCTCGATCAAGATGGTGATGGTGAAATAATGGATGATGTATTGAAAATAGGGATGAATTTTTTTAAAAAATCATAAAATTTATAAAAGTTAAAAATAAGTATAAAAATAATAAAAATTTAATTTTTAAAACTTTTATAATGAAGAAAAAAAATGCATCACTTACATTATCTGGAGGAGGAGGACTTGGACTTGCTCATGTTGGTGCATTACGAATATTGGAACATCGATATAATTTTAATTATTATGCTGGTGTTTCTGCTGGTGCAATTGTTGTAGCATGTCATGTATGTGGAATATCTGCTGATGAGATTTCAAAAATAATCCATGAACAAAATTTTTTATCGTTTGCATTTGAAAGTTCTGAAACAAATTTTGGTTTTGTGCATGGGAAAAAAGTTTTTACACTTTTAGAAAAAGTTTTTCAAAAAAAAACATTTGAAGAAATAGAAGAAAAATTGGGAAAAAAATTACGAATTTATGCAACAAATTTTCAAAATGGAAAACAAATATGCTTGAAATCTGGACTTATTTCAAAAGCAGTAATGGCTTCACTTTCCATTCCTATTCTTTTTGATCCTTTCCAATATAATGGAATGTTTTTGGTTGATGGTGGGCTTTCTGGAAATTTTCCCATTCAAAAAACATTAAATGAATATCCTGATGAATGTATTGGAATTGATGTTGCAACAAGTCTCGATGAAAATATTGATTTATCTAAAAAAACTTTTTTTGGAAAAGCAAAAGGTTTTCAATCTGCACTCGAACGCACTTTTAGAATTTTTTTTGCATCACAAAAAAATTATGATGAAACTCTTCATCGGTTACATGTGTTACAACCAGATCTTTCAAATTTTAAAACAATAGATATTTTTAAACTGAAAGAAATTGAAAAAAAAGGAGAAGAATATGCAAAAAATTTTTATTTTTAAATTTTCCAATGACAGAAACTGCAAAAATATTTTGGGCGAGTGCCGATTGTTTAAAGCCAGCATTACATAAAAAAATAATAGAATTTTATGGTGATTTAGATATTGCAATGAAAAAAATTTGCAAAGCAGATTTAGAAAAAATAAAAATTCCATCTCGAACAATTTCTGCTCTTTTTCGAAAAATTGAAAAAGTTGATATTGAAAAAACAAAAGAAAATTTAAAAAAATTTGGAGTAGAAATTCTCTGTCATGACGATGAATTTTTTCCAGAAAATTTAAAAAAAATAGATGATTACCCGCTATTTCTTTTTGCAAAAGGAAATTTTTCTAAACTCACTAGAAAATCTTTGGCAGTAGTTGGAAGTCGAACAGTAACAAATGATGGAAAATGGGCTTGTGAACAATTATTACCAGAAATAATTCAATCTGGATTTACTATTGTTTCTGGAATGGCAGCAGGAATAGATACATTGGCACATAAACAAGCATTGCAAAATAATGGAGGAACTGTTGCTTTTTGGGGAACTGGTTTAGATTTAATTTATCCAGCAAGTAATAAAAATTTGGCAATAGAAATTATGAAAAATGGAGTTGTTTTTTCTGAATTTCCATTTGGAACACAACCAACTCCATACAATTTTCCTCGCAGAAATAGGCTTGTTTCTGGATATTCCGATGGAGTGTTAGTTGTTGAAGGAAAAGAAAAATCTGGTTCACTCATCACGGCAGAGTTTGCAATGGAACAGGGAAAAGATGTATTTGCAGTTCCAGGTCCTATTCGTTCTCCACTTTCGAGAGGTCCGCACAAACTTATTCAAGAAGGAGCAAAACTTGTTCAATATTCTACTGATATTTTAGAAGA
>CAMZLA010000075.1 GCA_947311665.1 uncultured Candidatus Altimarinota bacterium
CACTTCCAAAGGCAGAAATTGGTGATTATATTTGTATAGAAAAAACAGGTTGTTACGGTTTAAATGCTGGAATTCATGCATTTTTATCTCATAGAATGCCAATAGAAATTTTATATGACGAGCAGTCATGGAAAGTTATTAGAGAAAGAGGACAGCGAGAAGACTTGTTATTGAATATACATTATTAATTTTTTGGTTTATTGTTTTATGAATATACAGGATATTTTTTGCACAATTGTGCAGATTGATTCGGAAAGTGGAAATGAAGAAGCAATGAGTCTTTTTATTCAAAATTTTTTACAGGAACGAAATATTTCTTTTTCAGAAGAAAAGGAATTTCAGCTTATTGCCAAAATTCCTGCAAAAAATAAAAAGAGTGCAGAGGCAAAAAAATTAATGTTTTGTGCTCATATGGATACCGTTTCGCCGGGAAAAAATATTATTCCATTTATTGACGACTCTGGAAAAATAACTTCTTCAGGAAATACAATTTTAGGAGCAGATAATAAAGCGAGTCTTGCAAATATGCTTTTTTTAATTGATAAAATTGCAACAAATGAAATTACTACTCATCATCATTTAGAATTTGTCTTTACCACAAAAGAAGAAATCGATGATCCCGCAGTATATGCTTTAGATATGAAAAAAATTACAAGCGAGGTTGGTTTTATTTTTGATAAAGCAAATGAAAACGATATGAATACTGTTGTATCTGTTGCCAGTTCTATTTCTGATTTTACTGTAGAAATAGTGGGAAAAGGTGCTCATGCATCAAGTCCAGAACTTGCAATAAATGCTTTAGAAATGATGGTTGAATTTGTATCGGAACTACAGTTGGGGGCATGTTATCCGCATTCAACATTGAATATTGGAAAAATATCCGGAGGAGAAGCAACAAATACATATCCATCTCGCATATCTCTTGCAGGAGATTTTCGTTCGCAATCTCCTGAATACATGAAAAAAATAGAAGATGATTTATTAAAGGCTCAGCAAAAAGTATTAGCAAATCCAAAATTTTGTAAAAACGGAGAAAAAGGCAATATTGATATAAATATTATGGTGTATTGTAAAGGGTATGCTCATAATGTGCAGTCAAAAAATTTTCTTGCACTCGAGCGAATATATAAAAAAATGGGATATGAAAATCTTACAATAATCGATACACAATCGGGAAGTGATGCAAGTTGTTTTATGAATCATGCAACACATGCGATAGAAACATTTTGTTTAAATGATGGGTGTTTTGATGTGCATACAGTGAAAGAGTGGACAACAGTAGAAAATTTAGAAAAATTACAAAGTATTATGCAAAACATTGCATGTGATTTTTAAAAGTTAGATTTAGAAGAATTAAAAAAGAGTATATTGCAAAAAGCTTTTAGTGGAGAATTGTCGAAAATATAAAAAAGTTTGTTGGCATGTTTGACACAAAAGATACAAACCTATATACTTTGTTTACATCTCATAAAAGAAAGATACAAACTATGAAGAATATTATTGGTAAAAAAATTCGACAGCCAGAGGGGTTTAATGCCCTTGTACCACATTCATTTCCTCCAAAAGAGGGAATTGTTTTCGACTCAAAAATAATAAAAAAAAGTACTACTGCCACTAGACTCCTTGGAAAACTTGATGGAATTACAAAACTTTTACCAGATTCCAATTTTTTTCTTTTGATGTATTTGCGAAAAGACGCTAGTGCTTCAAGTCAAATAGAGGGAACGCAAGCAACAATGATTGATGCAATAGAGGCGGAAGCAAAGATAAATACTAATATACCTGAAGATGTAGATGATATTCTTCATTATATTAAAGCACTACACTACGGAATGAATCGATTGCAAAAAGATGAATTTCCTCTTTCTTTAAGGATAATAAAAGAATTGCATCAGAAACTAATGGATTCTGCACGAGCAACTCATTTTTGTGATCCAGGAAATTTTCGTAAAACTCAAAACTGGATAGGAGGCACAAGACCAGATAATGCAAAATTTGTGCCACCGCCAGTACATGAAATGAATAAGGCTCTTGCTGATTTAGAAAAATTTATTCATGCCGATGATGACTATTTAGAAATTATCAAAGCAGGGTTATTGCATGCACAGTTTGAAACGATTCATCCCTTTTTAGATGGAAATGGACGAACTGGGAGAATGTTGATTACTTTTTATTTGTGGCAAGAGGGATTTTTTGAAAAACCTGTTTTATTTCTTTCTTCTTATTTTAAAAAACATCAAGATATTTATTATCAAAAAATTAATGGATATCATAATGGTGAAATAATTGAATGGATAGATTTTTTCTTGGATGGGGTGATTGAAATTGCACAAGAAGCCATTGAAATAGTGGAAAAAATTACAGTTCTGAGAGAAGAAGATATTCAAAAAATTCAAAAATTAGGGAAAAGAGCTTCAGAGAGTGCCTCCGAAATTTTACCTAAATTATATGCACAGCCCATTGTAAATACATCTCTTGTTCAAAAATGGACAGGATTTACTCGTGCAGGAGCTCAAAAAGTTATTGATCGATTTGTTGATATGAAAATTTTATCTCCAAAAAATAAAGACAGTAGTTATGGTCAATCTTATGCTTACAATACGTATCTCCATATATTTCAAGACTCTTAAATACTTTTATGAACGAATCAGAAACTCGTGCCGAACTCATAGACCCACAACTTGCAGCTGCTGGTTGGGGAAACATTCCCGA
>CAMZLA010000076.1 GCA_947311665.1 uncultured Candidatus Altimarinota bacterium
TTATTTTTTCTTATTTTCCCTATTTTTTTAAGTATCCTCTTATTAATTCTAAAACATTTCCCAATCCAGATTTTATAGACATAACAAATCGAGCTGGTTGCCACAAATAACTCTGAACAAGTTCTACCGTATCCTGAATTTCTGTTGTAAGCCTGTTTACATTTTTTAAAACTCCAGCAAGACGGATGAGAACAGGAATAATAAATATTGTAAGTCCAATTGCCATGAAAGCAAGAGCTAAATATAAAATATCGAGAGCATTTGCAAGTAAATATTCTATCATATAATTTTTTTGTTAGAGGATTATAATATATTTCAATCTTACAACATTCTTTTCACTTTACGCAAAGTATCTTTTCTCCAAAAAAGTGCTATAAAAAACAAATAAATTATCACTCCAGACAAAGGAATAATAAATAATTGTGTAAAAACAAAAGAAATATTATTTTCTCCAATAGATAAATATTGAGTAAAATTTTGTAAAACATAAAAAATAACTCCCATCAAACAGCTTCCAATAAAACTTAAAACAGAACCTTTTCGAGCATTTTTTATAAATGGAAAAAGAATAATAGAATTATTCTTTTTAAAAATATCTAAAGAAAATAAAAAATATGAAGCAGAACTGATGCTCATGATAAAACCAGAAAAATAAGAAATAGCAATTGAAGTACTAGAAGAAAAAATTGGGAAATTATACAGAAAAAAGAGAACAGAAAAAGTTGTACACAATGATATAACAGCAATTTTCAATGGAGTTTTTGTATCTCCCATTGCATTGAACATTCGAGAAAAAAGACTTGATAATGCTTCAAGTGGAATTGCAAAAGCAATAATATATAAAATATTTTTTATCCATCGCATTTTTTCTCCATCAGCATTTAAATTATAGACAAGTCCTAAAACAATATCTCCAAGAAAAAATATTCCTATAGACATAGGAATAGTCCAAAATAAAATTTTATAGAACGCATTCCAAAAAATAGAGACAATATCATTATTATTTTTTTCTGCAAATTTCTGAGAAAGTAATGGGAAAACAGCGGTTGCAATAGCAACTCCAAAAATCATAACTGGAGCACTTTCAATATTTCGAGAATATGAAAAAATGGTATATAACCCCTCTTCTTGAAATGAAGAATATTTACTAAAAACCCAAAACATCAGTGGAAGAGCGGCAACTGTAATCCAGCGAAAAACCATAGAAGCAGCCAATTCTTTCAACTCAGGAGATGAAAAGTTATAAGATAAAATGAATCTATTTGTATAATACAAATATTCTATAATTCGAGAAAATAAATGAGAAAAAGCACCAACTAAAGCCCCAAAAGCAGCAGCATAAATTCCATATTCATCTGCAAAAAAAATAATTCCAATCGTTATTCCAATATTATAAAACAAAGGAGCAAGGCTCGTGGAAAGAAAATGATGATGGGCCATGAGAAAACTTCCAAGAAAATTTGAAATTCCAAAAAAAACATTGGAAAGAAAAAATATTCTCGCAAGATTTATGAGTAACTCTGGATTTTGAATATATCGAGCATTGTCAAGAAATGAAAATATTTCTGGTGCAAAAACTATTCCTAAAAGACTGATACTGATGAAAACAGTATTTATTACAGTAAAAAAATTCCCATAAAGAAGGTATCCTTCTTTTTCATTCTCTTCTCTTTTTTGCATGAACAAAGGAACGGCTATTCCAAGCAATGCCGATGAAATACATATCATCAGTAAAATATCTGGAATGAGAAAAGCAGAAAAATATGTATCGGTTATGGCACTTGCTCCATAGCTTCGTGCAAAAAATATATCTCGCACCACTCCAAGAATATATGAACCAAAAGTCCCAAGAGAAAGAATGAGAGCTGGAGAAAAAAAAGTTTTTATATTCATAATTTTTGTAATATATCTCAAGTATACAAAAATTTAGAGAAATAACAAAATATGCATATTTGCAAAAAAACGAAATTTTGATACACTTTACACAATGTATTATTTCTATAACGATGGGAAACATTGTAAAAAATCAAACTTCTTATGCTTAAAAAATGACAAACAAAAAACCTTTTTATATCTCAACATCAATTGCCTATGTGAACGGTGCACCTCATGTCGGATTTGCAATGGAATCTATTCAAGCAGATAGTCTGGCTCGATGGGCGAGATTTGAAGGACGAGAAACTTTTTTTTCTACTGGAACAGATGAACACGGAGAAAAAATCCAAAAAACAGCCGAAGCACAAAATACAACTCCACAAAAAATTTGTGATAAAAATGCTGCAGCATTTCAAAAAATGGATAGAGTTCTCAATATTTCAAACGATGATTTCATCAGAACTTCTAACAAAACAAAACACTGGCCCAGTGCACAAAAAATTTGGGATACACTTGTTTTAAACGGAGATATTGTAAAAAAAGAATATACCGCACTCTATTGTTATGGATGTGAAGAATTTAAATTGGAAAAAGATTTAGATGAAAACGGACATTGCCCAAACCATTTGCGAGCACCAGAAGAAATTGCTGAAGAAAATTATTTTTTCTTACTTTCAAAATATTCTGCACAAATTGCAAAACTGATAGAAACTGATGAATTGAAAATTGTTCCCAGTTTTAGAAAAAATGAAATTTTACGAATGGCACAAGATGGATTTCATGATGTTTCATTTTCTCGTCCTAGTAAAAAACTTCCGTGGGGAGTTCCTGTTCCAGACGATGAAAGCCAAAATATGTATGTATGGTGTGATGCATTAAGTAATTATATTTCTATATTAAATTATGCAGAAGAGAGCGATATATTTCAAAAATTTTGGACTGAGGCAGAAGTAACCCATGTTATTGGAAAAGATATTGTTCGATTTCATGCAGGAATTTGGATTGGAATGCTTTTGAGTGCAGGAATTAAACTGCCAGACAATATTTTCATTCACGGATTTTTAACCAGTGAAGGACATAAAATGAGTAAATCTCTTGGAAATGTGGTTGATCCGTTTTCTGAAGTGGAAAAATATGGAGCAGATGCTCTTCGATATTTTTTATTACGAGAAGTCCCTATTGGAAAAGATGCCGATTTTTCTCGAGAACGATTTGAAGAAATTTATCAGGCTCATTTGGCAAATGGACTTGGAAATTTAGTTTCACGAATTGTAAATTTATGTAAAAAAAGTGAAATATTTTCTGATGAAAAAAGAAAAACAGAACCGTCTCCTACTCTTGATTTTCTTAAAAAAATAGAAAAAAAATTAGCCGATGAAATGGATAAAATGATTTTGCATGAAGCAATTGAAACTGTTTTTTCTGTTGTTGATTATTGTGATGGAAGAATTAATGAAGAAAAACCATGGGAACTTGCAAAAACTGATGCAGAAAAAAATAAAAAATTTTTAGAAGAAATGTTGCTGTGTATAGAATGGATAGCAAAACATGTGTCTGTTTTCTTGCCAGAAACAGGGGAAAAAATAAAAAATCTTTTACAAACAGATTTTTCTGAAATTCCAATGCTTTTCCCTCGATTGGAAAAATTAAATCTTCCAGATGAAAATTCATCGTCTCAGCCAACAAAAAAAAATATTACATTTGAAATAACATCAGATGCAGAAAAAAATGGGGTATATGCAGAATATGTTTTTCTTGATGATATTGCGGTAAAACGCACACCAAAGGGAATGCAAAAACGGTGTAAAAAAATAGCAAAAGAATGGCTAGAAAAAGGAGGAAAAGAAAACAATGAATGGAAAAAGAGAATTGAAGAAGCCGATGAAATTAAAAGAAATTTAGGATTTTCTCCTGATAAATATATAAATGCCAGTCATTCACTTGCAAATCTTGTAGAAAAAAATGGAAAACTTCCAAATTTCACAAACATTGTAGATTTATATAATATTATTTCATTGAAACATGGAGTGAGTGCAGGTGCTCATGATTGTGAATTTTTAAATGAAAAAGTACGAATTGATATTACAAAAGGAACTGAAAATGGTGAATATTTTACTGCTATGAAAGGAAAAGAACATTTAGATTCTGAAAAAAAGCAGATAGAAAAAGGAGAATATGCATTTTTCATTTCTGAAAAAGAAATTGGGTGTCGGTTCGATTCTGCACAATGTGAAAAATCTAAAATATTAGAAGGAAATAAAAATGTATGCATCTATTTTCAAGCACCAAAAGGAAAAGAGATTTGGGCAAAAGAAGCCATGAATGAATTTTTAGAGTTATGTGAGGAATATGGATTAGTGTAGAGAAAATTAAATATACAAAATCTCTTGCAAGAAAAAAAAATATTTGAAAGAATATTACGGCAATAAAACATTTATTGCATTATAAAAAAACTGATTGCCTGCCTGAGTAGCTCAACTGGATAGAGTACCTGGCTTCGAACCAGTTGGTTGGGGGTTCGAATCCCTCCTCGGGCACCAGTTTTTCATATAAAAATCCTTTCCAATGTATGGGCGGATACCAGAGCGGTCAAATGGGGCAGGCTGTAACCCTGCTGTCTTCGGACTACGTGGGTTCGAATCCCTCTCCTCCCACCAGGATTTTTTATAAAAAAAAGAACATATAAAATTTATATGTTCTTTTTTTGTGAAATTTTTACAAAAATATTTTTTTATAATTTTTTTTATTTCACCAATTCTACCCCTCTTTCAATTCTTTTCATACTTCGTTCTTTCCCAAAAATTTCAAGAAGCTCCAATGTTCCAGGGGAAAACTCTTCTCCAGAAAGAGCAACTCGCAAAGGGAAAAGAATAAAACCATTTTTATATCCCGCTTCTTTAATTTTCTCGATGAAAAGAATTTTTAAGTTTTCAGCATTCCATTCCAGTTCCGATGGATAATTTTTTATAATATCTAAAGCAAAAGTCAATGATTCTGGAGCTGTTTCTTTGCTTGTTTTCATTTTTTTATGAAAATAAATATCCGATGAATATTCTAGTGTTTCATCGGTTGTATAAAACAATGAAAGATATTCATGGATTTCTGATAATTTTTTTGTCCTATCTTTAATTAATGCCAAAGCAGAAAGAAAAAACTCATTATTTTTTTCATATTCCCCTTTCCTTTTTTGTTCTTCATCAGTTCCAAATTGTTGGATATGCTGAAGATACCGATGAGAAAACTCTTCTATTCCCATTTTTTTTATCCATTCTCCATTTATCCATTTCAATTTTTCAATATCAAAAATTGCTCCTCCTTTATGCACACGGTCTAAAGAAAACTTTTCTATCAATTCTTCCATTGTAAAAATTTCTTGTTCATCGGATGTGTTCCACCCCAAAAGAGCAAGAAAATTCACCAATGCTTCGGGTAAAAACCCATCAGCTAAATAATCATCGACAGAAACTTTATTTTTCCGTTTTGATAATTTTGATTTATCCTGATTTAAAATGAGAGGAAGATGAGCAAAAGTAGGAAGAGAAAATTTAAATGCTTCAAAAACTAAAATTTGTTTAGGAGTATTGGAAATATGATCTTCTCCACGAATAACATGCGAAACATTCATATCATTATCATCGATTACAACACAAAAATTGTAGAGCGGTGTTTCTAAATTTTTTGCTATAACAAAATCATCAAGCTCTTTCTGATGAATAGAAACCTCACCTCGCACGGCATCGGTAAAAATAATATCGCCTCTATCTCTTGGAATTTTAAACCGAATAACCGATTTTTCTCCTGCATCCAATTTTTCTTGCACGAGTTTTTCATCGGCATCTCGCCATGTTTCTGGGTATCGAAATGCTCGTTTTTCTTTTTGTGCCTGTTCTCGCAATACATTCAATTCTTCTGGTGTAGAAAAACAATAATATGCTTTTTTTTCTGTTAATAATTGTTGGAGATATTTTTTATATATTTCTGTTCGCTCACTCTGATGAATAACGCCTGTTGTTTCATCCCAACTCATTCCCAATTTTTGAATACCGTCCAAAATATTTTTTTCATATTTTTCTTCACTTCGAGTTTTATCGGTATCTTCCATTCTCATAATGGCTTTTCCATTATTTTTTTGTGCAAAAAGAAAGTTATATAAAACAGTTCTTGCTGTCCCAATATGGAATAATCCAGTAGGAGATGGTGGGTATCGAACAATTATTTCTGACATAATAAAGATAAAAAAA
>CAMZLA010000077.1 GCA_947311665.1 uncultured Candidatus Altimarinota bacterium
CAAAAAAAACAAAAATTTGTAATAAAAATCGTGGAATAGAGAACATAGGGAACATGGAAAAAAAGATGGGAGAAAACATAAAGAATAGAGAAATAAAAAATAAAACAAATAAAAATCTCTATAAAACTGTATGAGTGTATAAAAAATTATTATTTTTTGAAAGACGAGATTTTTTTTAGTACACTTTTCTTACTTTTCTGTTTTATAATATTTTTATTTTTTATATATATGCGAATTTTCGATTTTAGATGGGATGAGAAGAAAGAAAAACCATATTTCCAATATGTAAAAAATGGAGAAAAAAATATTGAAAACAAATTTTTAGAATTTGATACACCATTTTTTCTAACTGTTACCGATGAAAAAATGAAATGTATGGGGTCATTTCAAAAACAAAAATATGTCCCTTGTAAAGAACAAGAAGAAGGAAAGAAAAAATGTGAAATATGTAAAAAAGCAGAAGATTATTTCCCATGTCAATTTTGTAACGGATTTAATTGTGAGCGATTTCGTCGAGATAAAATAGAAAATTGTGATGCCGATCATATGGTATATTTAGCATTGTTTTCTGATGAAATTGTTAAAGTTGGAGTTTCTCGACTTTCTCGAATGAAAACTCGACAATATGAACAAGGAACACATTATACTCAAATTGTTGCAGAAGGAATTTCTGGAGTAACAGCAAGAAGAATAGAGCATTTTATTGGGAAATTAGGATTTCCAGATAAAATTCCAGCATCACAAAAAAAGAATATTTTATTTCCAGCTGTTTCTCTCGAAAAAGGAAAACAGATTCTTGAAGAAAAATTTCAATTTGTAAAAGAAAATATTCATCATCAAATGCCAGAAAATATGAAATATATTGTAGAAAATAAATTTTGGGATATGAGAAGTTTTTATGCAAACGATTTCGATTTTCTTGAACAATCTCATAAAGCAGTTCATGTTCTCGATTTGAAAGAAGGTGAAAGTGTTGGAGGTGTTTTGAAAGGAGTAAAAGGTGCATTTCTTCTCATCGAAACACCTGCCGAATTAGTAGTTGTTTTAGCAAAAAAACTAGTAGGAAAAGAAATTTCTCTTGAGAAATGTGAAGAAGGAATTTCTAAACACGGAGGATTTCAAGGAGGATTATTTTAAAATCACATCAGATGAAAATATTAGAAACAAAACAACAATTGGAAAAATGGCTTAAAAAAAATAAATCTCCAGCATTTGTTCCCACTATGGGATTTTTACATGAAGCCCATATGCAACTCATAAAAAAAGCAAAAAGAACAAATAAACCGGTTCTTGTTTCAATTTTTGTAAACCCAAAACAATTTTCTGCAGGAGAAGATTGTTCTACATATCCACGAGATGAAAAAAAAGATATTGCAATGCTTGAAAAAGAAAAAGTTGATGCTCTCTTCATTCCGAAAAAAGATGAAATATACCCAAAAGATTTTCAACAAGAAATATTTCATCTGCCTAAAAAATTTAATATTTTAGAGGGCGAATTGAGAAAAGGATACTTTCAAGGCATTGCAACAGTGCTAAAAATTTTATTTGACCTCATAAAACCATCATATGTTTTTTTTGGACAAAAAGATTATCAGCAAAACTTATTGGTATCTTGGCTTGTTAAAAAATATTCATATCCTATAAAAATCATTACAATCCCAATTTTTAGAGAAAAAGACGGACTCGCTTTTTCCAGTAGAAATGCATATCTCTCGCCAGAAGAACGAAAAGCTGTTCCTCATATTCATCAGAGTCTTGTTTATATAAAAAATTTATTTGATGAAGGAGAAAAAAATGTGAAAAATTTGAAAGAAAAATTGAAAAAATTTCTAAAAAAAGAACCAATCACTTCACATATTGATATTTGTGAAATATTAGATGCGGAAAGTTTAGAAAAAATAGAAACAATTACAGAAAATTCTATTGTTCTTCTCTATATAAAAGTTGGTATTCCAAGGCTATTAGATAATATTATTTTAGAGGTATAAAAAAAAATATTTAAATAATATTTACAAATAGTACTTTTTATAGTACTATTAAAAGTACTAACTATAGTACTTTTAATAATTTAAAATATGATGATTACAGCTAATGAATTGAAAGTGAAAGGAGTGCAATCGTTTGCTCATATTGTTGATAAATGGACTTCTGCTTTTGTTTCTGTGAGAGGAAAACCTAAATATATTATTATGACAAAAGAACGATATGATGATATTTTACAACGAGAAACGCTTCTGGCTTGGAAAGAAGCAAAAGAAGATATTAAAAATGGAGATTTTCATATTGGGACAGTAGAAGAACATTTAAAAGAAATTGGAATAGAATAATATATAATTTTATTTATTCTATTTTTTCAATATATTCTCAAGATGACCAATATTATTACATCAAAAAAATTTAAAAAAATTGCGAAAAAATTTTTTAAAAAATATCCAGAAATAATTTCGAGATATAAAAAAACAATGCATTTAATAGTTCTAGATCCTTTTCATCCATCATTACGACTTCATAAATTATCAGGAAATTTAGAAGGAACATATTCTGTTTCTATCACAATGCAATATCGCATTACTTTAGAATTTTATATTGAAGGAAATTCTATTATTTTATTAAATATTGGAAGTCATGAAGAGGTTTACTAGTCTAAAAAGATATAAAAAAAATATTTAAATAAATCCCCGGTAGGGGCGTATGGTAATACGCCTTTTTATAATCAAGCATGAATTGTTTTTATAATCGAACAGATGCGTATTGTTTTTATAATCAAACAGGGCGTATTGCCATATTCCCCTACAGATGGGGTTCGGTTACAATAAAATTTTGAATGTTTTCAAGTTATCTTTTTATAGACATTTTTTTCTCTTCATCTTATACTTAAAGAAAAATTTTTTTTCATCACTATGGATTTTAATAGTAGACTTGCGAAACTGAACCCAGAACAGAGAAAAGCGGTAGACCAAATAGACGGACCTGTAATGGTTGTTGCAGGACCTGGAACAGGGAAAACTGAAACATTGGGAGCGAGAATTTCCAATATTTTACATCAACAAACAGATATTCATGCAGGAAATATTTTATGCCTTACATATACCACCGCTGGTGTTGTGGCGATGAGAAAACGATTGCTCGAATTTATTGGACCAGATGCTCATAAAGTAGAAATTCATACTTTTCATAGTTTTTGTAATAGCATTATTCAAGAAAATTCTGAATATTTTAATATTCTCGAAAGTGAAAATATTTCTGAACTTTCTCAATATGAAATAATGGAGGAATTGCTTCATAAATTACCAGCATCAGATCTTCATTTTCAAAAAAATTCTTTTCTCTATGCTAAAAATTTATTGGGTATTTTCAATGTTTTTAAAAGTGAAAACTGGACAGAAAAAACAATTTCTGATGCTATAAAAGAATATTTACAAGAGATTCCAAACGATGAAAATTTTCAATATAAACGAAAATATACAGATAGAAAAACAGGAAAAGTGTATATGAAAGGAGATGCAAACCCTAAAAAAATTCAAGTTGTTGAAGAACGATGCGAAAAACTGCGTTCAGCGAGCCAACTCTTTACACAATATTCTCATCAGTTGGAAAAAAATGGACAATACGATTTTCAAGATATGATTCTTTGGATTTTAGAAGCCTTTCGTTCTGATCAAGCATTTCTTGCAGAATATCAAGAACGATTTCAATATATTCTTGTTGATGAATTTCAAGATACCAATGGTTCACAAAAAGAACTTGTCGATTTTTTATGTAGCTATTGGGACGAACCAAATGTTTTTGTTGTAGGCGATGATGACCAATCTATTTATAGATTTCAAGGTGCAAACATGCGAAATATTATGGATTTCTATTCTCAATATAAAAAAGATATTACTCTCATCACTCTCGATAAAAATTATAGATCTTCACAAAATATTTTAGACTGTTCATCGAAAATAATTGAAAAAAATGAAGAACGATTAGAAAAAGAAATTCCAAATCTCAACAAAAAATTAACAGCTTCTCACCCTCGTTTTTCAGCCGATGAAAATAATATTCAGCCTTCATTACGAGAATATTATAATGATATGCATGAAGATTTGGGGATATTTAAACGGATTAAAGCCTTACAAAAAAAAGGGGTAAAATTATCCGATATTGCTGTTTTATACCAAAATCATTCACAAGCAAAAAATATTATAAAACTGTGCGAAACAGAAAAAATTCCTGTTCGTGTAAAAGAAACACAAAATATATTAGACTTGCCCATTATTCATCGGGTTATTGATTTTTTGAAATATTTCCAAAAAGAAAGTGAACTCCCCTTTTCTGGTGAAGGAATTCTTTTTCCATTATTATTTTCTCCTTTTCTCAAAATTGATGGAAAAGAAATTATTCATTTGGCGATAGAACGAAAAAAACAAATGAAAGAACAAGAAACACGAGATATTTTTTTTAAACAGCTCCTTTCATCCGATGAAAATATTCTAGGAAATTTTGGAGCAACTCTTCTGCAACTTGAACAAGATTTTCATAGTCTTCCACTTTTGCCTTTTCTCGAAAAAATTTTTAATAGAACAGGACTTTTAAAATGGGTATTGGAACAAAAAGATAAAGGATTTTTATTACGACTACTTTCTACTTTTTTTCATTTTGTAAAAGAAAAATGTAGCACAAAAGAAAATTTTTCTGTGAAAGATTTATTGGATATATTGAAACGAATGGAGCATCACGGTTTAAAAATTCCTATTGAAAAAATTCAATTTGAAAAAGAAGGAGTTCATTTCATCACTACTCATTCATCAAAAGGATTAGAATTTGAATATGTTTTTTTGAAAGGAGTAAACAAACGAGTTTGGGACAATGCACAGAGACAAAATTATTTTTTACCACCAACTCTCACTCGTGCAAACGATGGTGATTTTTTAGAAGAAAAACGACGATTATTTTTTGTTGCAATTACTCGAGCGAAAAAATTTATAGAAATTTCATTTGCAGGAAATTCATTAGAAGGAAAAGAATTGGATGATTCATTATTTATTTCAGAACTCGAAGAACAAAATATTGTACGAGAAAAAGTGCAATATGATGAAAATGAAATTGAGCAATTGCAATATATTGAAATGATGAATAGTGAAGAAAAATCAGAAGATAATCTGGAGATAGATACTTCTTTTCTTGAAATATTACTCGAAAACTATTCGTTAAGTTCTACTCATTTAAATAAATATTTACAGTGTCCAAAAAGTTTCTATTTTGAAAATCTTTTACAAATCCCATCGAGCATGCCACCAGCGGCAAGTTTTGGAAATGCTGTTCATTTTGCATTGGAAAAAACACTGATTCATGCCCAGCAGTCCGATGAAAAAAAATATGATGAAACGGTTCTCATCGAAAATTTTCAAAAAGCATTACACAAAGAAAAATTTTTATTTACAAAACAAGAATTTATAAAATATCAAAATCATGGAAAAGAAGTGTTACATCAATATTTTGAGAAATTTCTTAAAAATACAACTATAAATCATCAAATCTTTACAGAAAAATTTATTAAAACAGGGGTAAAAAACATTCCTATTAAAGGAAAGTTAGATAAAATTGAAAAATTTTTAAAAGATGGAATATCATCAGTTTCTGTTGTCGATTATAAAACAGGAAATCCTGATTCAAAATTTACAAAAGAAAAACTGTTACCACCATCGGAAAAAAATAATTTTTTAGGAGGTGATTATTGGAGGCAAATGGTGTTTTATGCTATTTTGCTCGAAAACAATGTGCGAGACCCACAAGTGTTACACGAAGGAATTTTCGATTTTGTAGAACCACAAAAAGGAATTTTTTATCCAGCACATATTTCAATAGATAACACTGCAAAAGAAAAAGTTATTGAGCAAATAGAAAATGTCTATGCAGGAATTATGGCAGGAAATTTTGAAGGATGTGGCGAAGAAGAATGTAATTGGTGTGGAAAGTAGTGTGATATTTTATATTTTGGTGGAGATGGGGGGAATCGAACCCCCGTCCAGTAATTGAGTGCAAAGGCCGTCTCCCATTACAGTTTTTTCTATAAATATTTTTTTGTGATAGAGAAAAAACAAAAAGCCACAAAAAAAGAAAATTTGATCGATACAAAAAAATATTCTACAAATATTTCAAAAAGAATACTTTTTCGGAGTATATAAACACTTTTTCATATCCTATACTCAGAAATATAAAAAAGACATTCGGAGAGAAACTCTCATCTTTAAAGACCCGCAAGGCGGACAAATGGTTTATGCA
>CAMZLA010000078.1 GCA_947311665.1 uncultured Candidatus Altimarinota bacterium
ACACTTCTCGATTGTTTTATTTCTCATTCAAACAGACTTCCTGCCAGTTTTTTCGTTACGATGTCATATAGTTGTTGGGCATTGCGAAGAGGAGAAATAGAAATTGATATGAAAAAAGGAGTAATAAAAGATAAACAAAAAAATAAACAAAAAGAAACAGAGACACAGAAACAGCAAGAAAAAAATAATACAATTCTAAAGAAAACAAATAGCATAGATTTTTCTCAAGCAAAAAAACTCACATTCCCATTATCAGATTCTGATGTAAAAAATGTACAAATAGGGGATATTCTTCTTCTTTCAGGGAAAATATATACGGGACGAGATGCTCTTCATCATTATATTGTAGAAGAAAATAATGAAATTCCAACTGACATTTCTGGTTCGGCGATATATCATTGTGGACCAATTATGAAAAAAAATAATGGAACTGATGAATGGAATTGTATTTCTGCAGGACCAACAACATCTATTAGAGAAGAAGAATATGAAGCTGATTTTATTGAAAAAACAGGAATTAAAGCAGTAATAGGAAAAGGAAATATGGGAGAAAAAACACAAAACGCATTAGAAAAAAATAATTGTATCTATCTTCATGCAATTGGTGGAGCGGCAGCGGTATACGCAGAATGTATAAAAAAAATTCCTCAAGTTTTTTTTCTTGAGGAATTTGGAATGCCAGAAGCTATGTGGGAAATGAAAATCGAAGATTTTCCTGTCATTGTTACAATGAAATAGCAAGAAATATAAATATAATTTTTTCATTTTCATTGTTACTATTACTTTCTTCCTGCAGCAACAATAGCAATGGGAACACGAAAGGGAGAGCATGAAACGATTTTTATTCCTATCTCATCAAAAAAAGTTATAGACTTTCCATTTCCTCCATGTTCCCCACACACAGAAGTTTTAAAATTTTCTGGTATATGAGATAAAACATTTTTCATTAATTCCCCCACTCCATTTTTATCAATTTCTTGAAATGGATCAATCTCAAAAATCTCTTGTTTTAAATATTCTGGTAAAAACTTTCCAATATCATCTCGAGAAAATCCGAAAGTCATTTGCGTTAAATCATTTGTACCAAAACTGAAAAAATCGGCATGTTTAGCAATCTCATTTGCAATAATACATGCTCGAGGAGTTTCAATCATTGTTCCTATTCTACATTGAATATTATATTTTTTTACAATATTTTCTATTCGAGATTTTAAAATAATAAATTCTGAAACATGTGAAACTAAAGGGATCATTATTTCAATATTTTTTTTCTGAGTTTCTGCTCCTGCCGAGACAATTGCAGAAACTTGAGCTTCTAATAAATTGGGAATTGTCAATAATAATCGACACCCTCTATGACCCATCATCGGATTCACTTCATGCAAATATTCTATTCGTTCTCTAATATGGAGTGGTGTTTTATTCATCATTTCTGCCAATTCTTCTATTTCATAATCGGACTGCGGCAAAAACTCGTGCAATGGTGGATCAAGTAACCGAATGCAAATAGGTCTATCTTCAAGAATTTTATAAATTTCTATAAAATCTTCTTTTTGAAATTTCTCTATTTCTTGCAATGCTTTTTCTGAGATTTCAGAATCTTCAGAAAGAATCATTTTTCGCACTTCAACTATTCTATCTTTTTCAAAGAACATATGTTCCGTTCTGCATAATCCAATCCCTTCTGCTCCAAACTCAAGAGCTCGTGCAACATCTTTTGGAGTATCGGCATTTGTTCGCACTCCCAAAGTTTTTGTTTCGGTTGCCCATTCTAAAAGCTGTTGAAATGCTGCATCTATTTGAGGTGGAATTTTAGAAATTTTCCCTTCAAAAACTTCTCCACTACTTCCATCTATTGTTATCACATCTCCTGATTTAAGAACTAAATCATCAATCATAATAAGACCTCTTTGCTCATCAATTTTAATTTCACTTACTCCAGAAACACATGGACGCCCCATTCCGCGAGCTACAACTGCTGCATGCGAAGTCATTCCTCCACAAGCCGTAATAATCCCTTCTGATGAATGCATTCCTGATATATCTTCTGGAGAAGTTTCATGTCGAACAAGAATAACAGGTTCTTCTCGTTTTTTTGCTTCAACTGCATCATTTGCTGTAAAAACTATTTTTCCAGTTGCTCCGCCAGGGCTTGCAGGTAAACCTTTTGCCAAAGGAATTTTTTTCATTTTTTCTTTTTCATCAAGTTTTGGATGTAAAAGAGTTTCAATATCTGCATCTGTTACTCTGTGTAATGCTTGAATTTTTGTTATTTTATTTTCTGCAACCATTTCAGTTGCAATTCTTACACTTGCTGCCGCACTTCGTTTTCCACTTCGAGTTTGCAAAACAAACAATTTCTCATTTTCAATTGTAAATTCAATATCTTGCATATCACCAAAATGATTTTCAAGATTTTCTCTTAGTTCACAAAGTTCTTTATAAATTATTGGCATTATTTTTTCTAACTCAAGAATAGGATTTGGTGTTCGAATCCCAGCTACAACATCTTCCCCTTGAGCATTTAACAAAAATTCTCCATAAAAAACATTTTCTCCTGTTGATGGGTTTCGAGTAAAACATACTCCAGTTCCTGAAGTATCTCCTAAATTTCCAAAAACCATCATTTGAATATTTACAGCTGTACCGATGTCATGAGAAATCTTATTTAAATTTCTATAAAAAATAGCTCTATCAGCATTCCAGCTTTTAAATACCGCTTCTATAGCACCTAACAATTGTTTTTTTGGATCTAATGGAAATTTTTTCCCAGTATTCTTTTCTATAATAATAATATATTCATTAATAATTTCTTTCCATTCATCAGCTGTAATTTCTGTATCATTTGTTTTTTTTGTATGAGTTTTTAAACGAGAAATTTCATTTTCAAAAATATTATGTTCTACCCCCATTACTACATTTCCATACATTTGAATAAACCGACGAAAACTATCATATGCAAATCGAGAATTCCCAGATTTTTTTGCTAAGGCTTCAACCGATTCAAAATTCAACCCTAAATTTAAAATAGTATCCATCATTCCAGGCATAGAAATACTCGCTCCACTTCGTACAGAAACAAGTAATGGATTTTTTTCATCACCAAATTTTTTGCCAGTTTTTTCTTCTAAATCAATAATATTTTTTTCTATTTCTTCTTGTAATGCTTCCCATATTTTTTCATCTTTATTATAAAAATCTATGCATGCTTTGGTAGAGAGAGTAAACCCATCGGGAACAGGAATACCTATGCGTTGCATCTCTGCAAGGTTTGCTCCTTTTCCTCCCAATAACTCTGTCATATTTTTATTCCCCTGTTCAAACGATGTAATGTAATTCATAAAAATTATAAAAGAAAAAGATATTTTTGCCTCTCATTAAGGAATATCTGCAAATATATTGAATAAAAAAAAAGCACACTCGCAAAAGTGAACTTTTATATAAATATAAAAACAAGAGTGGGATTGAGGATAATCCCCAACCATAGAGGAAGTAAAGCAATAGTCATTTTGTAATAAAAAAAAATATTATTTATCAATATATCTTAAAAAAAGAATACTAATAAATCCGAAGAAAAAGAAAGAGAATTTTTGAGTTTTTTATATAAAACTGATAAAATAATTATATATTTTTCTTATATTAAAACCCCATGTCTCAAATAAATAACCCTCTCCATGGAATAACTCTTAAAAAAATAATAAAAGATTTAGTTGATGAAATTGGCTGGAAAACTCTTGCAGAAAAAATTCAAATTCGATGTTTTATGTTTGATCCTACAATAAATTCTAGTCTCAAATTTTTACGAAAAACTCCTTGGGCAAGAAAAAAAGTTGAAGAATTATATGTGAAAATTTTTTAAATACCAGTCCACTGTTTTTTCAATTCCACTTTCAAAATTTTCTTCTGCTTTCCAACCTAATTTTTTTTCTATCTTACTCGCATCAATAGCATATCGAAAATCATGTCCTGCTCGGTCTTCAACAAAAGTTATGTGATGAGAATATTTTTTATTATCAGAACGAGGATTTTTTTTATCTAAAATTTCACAAATTTTTTCTGCTATTTCAAGTGTTGTTTTTTCATTTCGTCCACCTATATTATATGTTTCTCCAGAAACTCCATTATGAAAAGTAATATCTATTCCTTTACAATGGTCTAAAACATAGAGCCAATCACGAATATTTTTCCCATCTCCATAAATAGGAATTTTTTTTCCTGCCAAAGCGGATGCTATAATTGTTGGAATAAGTTTTTCTGAGTGCTGTTTTGGTCCATAATTATTTGAACAATTGGTAATAATAGTATCAAGATTGAAAGTATGGTGATAGCTTCTCACAAGCATATCTGATGATGCCTTACTTGCTGAATATGGAGAATTTGGAGCATATGCCGTTTCCTCTGTAAATAATCCTATTTCACCTAGAGTTCCATACACTTCATCGGTTGAAATATGATGAAATCTATGTTTTTTTTCTAAAGTATTATTGCTAAACAAAGCAGAAGTTTCCCAATATTTTTTTGCAACATCTAATAAAATAAATGTTCCATTTACATTTGTTCTGATGAAAATTTCAGGATTTTTTATTGAATTATCTACATGACTTTCTGCTGCAAAATGGATAACATCGGTTATTTTATGTATTTCAAAAATTTTTTCTATCAATTTTCTATCACAAATATCTCCTTCAATAAAAAAATAATTGTCATTGTTTTTAAGTTTTTTTAAGTTTTTTATTTCATTATTCAAGGCTCTATTATCGGATGCATAACTTAAAACATCTATATTAACAATAGTATAATCTGGATATTTTTCTAAAAAATAGGGAATAAAATTTGATCCAATAAATCCAGAACCTCCAGTAATAAGAATTGATTTTTTCATATTAAGAATATGTTTTCGCAATAAAGTTTTTAGGGTTTGCTAGCCGAAGAGATTCTTCATTTGCAATAATAACATATAGCCCATTTTTTATAGCAAATTTTTCAATTTGAGGAGTAATCAATGATCCTCAAATTGAAAAATTTGCTATAAAAAATGGGCTATATTTTATTATTGCAAATGAAGAATCTCTTCGGCTAGCAATCCCTAAG
>CAMZLA010000079.1 GCA_947311665.1 uncultured Candidatus Altimarinota bacterium
TAGATTTAGGACCTGTATATGGATATAAAGAATCGGTAAAAAAATCTCCTTCAAGAGAAATGTCATTTTCTTGAAAAATATCTCCCAATAATTCTTGAAGTGGATCTTTCTCTTTCTGAAAAGATTGAAATCCTATCATCCCTCCTACAATAATAGCAATAGAAAGAACTCCTGTAAGAAGTTTTTGTGATGTTTTCATATGTGTTTAATAAAAAGATTATATATGAGTTCATATCATGGTATCATTATTTTAGGAAATTTACAATACTTTTTAGATTTTTATGAAAGTTGCTATTGTTGCAGAAATGTTGATGAAATTTGGTGGGGCCGAGAGAGTTGTTGAACAGATTTGGAAAATTTTTCCTGATGCTGATATTTTTACTCTTATTTATGATGAAAAAGAGTGTGGTCATATATTTCCTAAAAATAGAGTAACAACTTCAAAATTACAAAAATGGATAAACAGGGGAGTTCCAAAACAATTTCTTGTTTCTCAATTTCCTAATGCTATTGAAAATTTTAATTTTGAAAAATATGATCTCGTTATTTCTTCCAATAGTGCTTTTGCTCATGGATTAATTGTAAATTCTGAAATTCCTCATTTCTGTTATGCTCATGCTCCAATGCGATATGCATGGGATTATACGCATCGATACCAACAAGAAAAAACCAAAGGATGGAAAAAAATATTACAACCATTTTTGTGGAGTGCTTTGAAAAAATTAAGAATTTGGGATTATTTATCAGCTCAAAGACCAGATTATATTTGGGCAAATTCAAAAACAACGCAGCATAGAATAAAAAAATATTGGAGGCGAAATTCTACAGTGCTATATCCTCCAGTTGATATAAATAGATTTTCTTTACAAAAAAATCATAAAAATTTTTATTTTATTGTCTCAATGCTCGAGCCATTTAAAAAAATTGATATTGCAGTAAAGGCTTTTTTACAAATGCCAGATAAAAAACTTATTATTATAGGAGATGGAAGTCAGAGAAAAGAGCTGGAAGAAATATCGAAAAATGCTTCAAATATACAGATTTTAGGGAAAAAAAGTGATGAAGTGGTAACTGAGCATATGCAAAGCTGTAAGGCTTTTATTTTCCCTGGTTTAGAAGATTTTGGAATAACTCCAGTAGAAGCAATGGCATGCGGGAAGCCTGTAGTTTTCTTTAATCGGGGAGGGGTGACAGAAACTGTTATTGATGAAAAAACAGGAATTTCATTTGAAAAACAGACACCAGAGTTGTTGTGTGCTGCAATTGAAAAACTGGAAAAAAAATATGAAGAGATTGTTTCTGATGAAAAATTGTTTAGAGAACAGGCTGAAAAGTTTTCTATTGAGGCATTTCAAAAAAACTTGAAAAAATTCTTGACGGAAAAAGGAGTAATGATGTAAAGTTTATCGGCTCTATAATAATGAAAGTTATGTAGAGAAAAAATAATGAAAACATGGGTGATTAGCTCAGTTGGCTAGAGCATCTGGTTTACACCCAGGAGGTCGGGAGTTCGAATCTCTCATCACCCACCATGTTTTACATTTCAAAAAAGCATCTCATATATGAGATGCTTTTTTTATTATATTATTTTGCTTTCGACAGCTTCAATAACCATAGTCTGATGAATTTTATTTTAATAGGCTAAAGTACTTCTTATAATAGTTTTAGTACATTTTCTGGTGGTCTTCCAATTATTGCCGATTTTTTTCCTGTTTTTTCATCAGCAGAAATAACAATAGGGCGTTCTATTGCAATTGGAAATTGATGTAAATATTCAAACAATTCTTCATCAGTTATGCTTTCTGGATTGATATTATTTTTTTTCCAAATCGTTTCATTTTTTCGAGTTATTGCAATAGGGTGAACATTTAATATCTCACAAATTTCTTGAATTTCTTTTATAGAAGGGATTTCTTTAAGGTAATAACGATCTTGAACCGAAATATTATTTTGATCTAAAAGATCTCGTGTTGCTCTACTTTTTGAACATTTTGCATTGTGCCATATTGTAAACATATTTTTATATAAAAGTAATCATTTTTTCATCAGAAAATGCTCCAAAATTTCCATGTTCAATTTTCCCTGATGTATTTATTTTTCCAGCCAATTGAGCTGAAATATTCTCTTTTTTTAGAAGTTGTAACAATTCTTCACTTTCATTTTTCCCACAAACAATAAGCATTCCATTTCCTCCATTCCATGTTTTATATGCTTCTTCATCTGTAACATTTCCAAGTTTTTGAAGAATATTCATTATCTCTGGCATTGGGAAAATATTTGGAAGAGATGCTCCCAGTTTTTTACTTTTTAAAATTCTAAAAAAATTTCCAGCAAGTCCACCACCTGTTACATGAACAATTCCTTTTACATCAATTTTTCTTTTTTCATCAAATCGCCCTAAAATATTTAAAAGCCCTGCATGATAAATTTTTGATGGAGTAAGAAGCATTTCTCCCCAAGTATTTTTTTCATCATAAGCATCATGAAAAGAAATGTTTTTTTCTTTTAATATATGACGAATAAGAGAAAATCCATTAGATCGAAATCCTGTTTCTTGTAAGGCAATAACATGGTCTCCCTCTTCTATATTCTCTCCTGTAATAAATTTTTCTTTTTCTACAATCCCAACAGCACTACTATTCCAAATTGTTTTATTAAGAGTATTTCCCAGTTCTGCAATTTCTCCTCCTGGAATAACTACTTTTTCTTGAATGCATGCATTGCAGAGACTTTTCATCATTTCTTCAATTTCATCAGGATTTACCGAGTTTGTATCAAAAGTATTCGTAATAGAAATAACTTCACTTCCACTACAAATAGCATCATCGACTGTCATGGCTAATAAATCGAAACCAAGTCCTGTAAAATTTTGTGTTTCAATTGCAATATCTATTTTAGTTCCTACTCCATCACAGCAGTTCAGCATATAATATTCTCCCATATCTATAGCTCCTGCAAATCCACCATCTTGAATAAGAGGAGTTCCTTTAAGCCCTTTTCGAGAAGAAAAAGTTTTTTTTGCATAATGATATGCCGATTGAGATGCTCTATCTCCTTTTGATATATCAACGCCAGAATCTTTATATGTAGCCATAAAAAATGATGAAAAGAGGGTAGGTAAAAGTAATTCTATATTCTCATGCATTTTTTTTGGATACAAGAAGAATATATATTGCATTTTTAATTTTGTTTTTCTCTTGCTATAGAACGATGAAATACATATAATTTACTCCGTATTTTAATTTATATATATGAAAATTTCTCGAAAAGATCAAAAAAATTCTATTGTTGAATTGTCTGTAAAATTGGACAAAGCAGAATGGGAAAAATATGAAGTTCAGGCATTAAAAAAAATATCTGGAGAAGTAAAGGTTGATGGTTTTAGAAAAGGACATGTTCCAGAAAGTGTTATTCGACAAAAAGTTGGAGAAGCTGCTATTAAACAAGAAGCATTAGACCTTGCAATTTCTCAAAGTTATGTAAAAGCTTTACGAGAAGAAAAAGTAAATCCTCTGGCTCAACCAGAAGTTTCTATTGAAAAAATGGATCCTGTAGAATTTAAAATTTCTGTTCAGGTGTATCCAAAAATAGAAATGAAAAAAATAGATATTTCAAAAGTAAAAATTTCTGCTCCAAAAGTTACAAAAAAAGAGATTAAAGAACAATTAGACATGTTTCTTGCTCAATCAGCCGAAAAAAAATCGGTAAAACGAAAAGCAAAAAAAGGAGATACGGCAGTTATTAATTTTGATGGGAAAGATGAAAAAGGTGTTTCACAGCCAGGAATGTTAAGTGAAAATCATCCATTAGAATTAGGAGCAGGAGCATTTATTCCAGGATTTGAAGAAGAAGTTATTGGAATGAAAAAAGATGAAGAAAAAACATTCCCAATTACATTTCCAAAAGATTATCAATCGACAGATATTGCTGGGAAAGAGTTTTATTTTACAGTAAAAGTAATAGATGTTTTAGAAAAAAAACTTCCAAAACTTGATGATGAATTTGCTCAAAAAATTACAGGAGATAAAGAAAAAACAGTGAAAGATTTAGAAGAAGAAATTAAAAAACATTTAACATCTCAAAAAAAGCAAGAAGAATATAATAAAAAACAAAAAGAATTGTTTGATCTTATAGGAAAGGGAGTGAAAGCTGATGTTCCTGCAATTTTTATTGATGAAGAAGTTCAAGGAATGATTGATAATATTAAAATGCAAGGATTATATTCTGGTATGCCGTGGGAAAAGCATTTGGAAAATATGAAAAAAACAGAAGAAGAGTTACGAGAAGAACTGAAAAAAGACGCAAAAAAAGCAGTTCTTTCTCGATTAGGGTTACAAGAAATGATTCAACAAGAAAAAATATCTATTTCAGATGAAGAGATGAAAGCTGAAATAGCAAAAGAGTTAGAAAAAGTAAAACCAGAAGAAAAAGATGCAAAAGCTCATTCATTTGAAAAAGGTCATGAAGGTTGGGCTCAAATAAAAAATAGATTACAAATTCGTGTATTTTTTGAAAAACATTTAGGGAAATTGGAAGAATAATTTTTTATTAGAAAAATAAAAATTAGAAAAATAAATAAAAATAAAAAAATAAAAAAAAAGATCATCTATAAAAAGATGGTCTTTTTTTGTATTATTTCTATAATACTATATCTATTCTAAATTTTTTTCTTTTTTCTGTTATTATGAAAAAACTTTCATTTCTTCCTGAAAATTTTAAACACATTTCTCAGCATTTAAATGCTGGTCTTCCTGTTATTTTCCCCACAGAAACATGCTATGGATTCTCTGGGAATATTAATAGCATTACATCAGTTCTCACTGTTGAAAAAATAAAAAAAAGAAAAAATAAAGCATTTCTCATTTTAGATTCATCATTTGAAAAAATTTCTGAATATGCAGATATAACAAATATTCCACAAGAATGGAGGAAAAAATCTCTCACTACTCCAATCTCTTTTCTTTTACCCAAAAAAGAAAATTTCATTGACTCTTTTTTCCCTTCTTTTCCAGAAGTTGCAGTTCGAGTCCCTGTATACCTTCCTTTGATAGGGTTTTTACAGTTTCATAAAACTCCCATATTTTCTACCAGTTGTAATATCGCTGGTTTTCCTCCTCTTTATAATGAAAGAGAGGTAATAAAACAATTTTCTCATCATTCTCAATTATTATTTGTTTCTGCAGGGAATTTACCTATAAATCCACCATCTCAATTAATAAAAATAAAGAATGATACTATAGAAAAACTTCGATAATTTATTTCTATATACTGTTTTTTATGGAAAAACAATGTTTATATTTTTTTTTCCCTTTTTCATCTTCTCTATTTTATTGTATGATGATTTGGCATATATGTTCTTTTATTTTTTTTTATGCAATTACACGAAGTACAGCCTAACAAAGGGGCTCGAAAGTCACGAATTCGACGAGGTCGAGGAGACGCATCTGGATACGGAAGTTTTTCTGGTCGAGGATGTAAAGGTCAAAATGCCAGAAGTGGTGGTGGTGTGAAAGCCGGTTTTGAAGGAGGTCAAACTCCATTATGGAAACGAATGCCAAAACTGAAAGGGTTTAAAAATCCTAATCGAGTACCATTTCTTGCTGTTAATCTTTTAAAAATTGAAAAATTATATTCTGATGGTGAAACAGTGAATGAAATGACTCTTCTTGAAAAAGGAATTATTAGTTCTACAAAAAGTCCTATTAAAATTTTAAGTAGTGGTGAACTTACAAAAAAACTTACATTTGAAAATGTAGCATTTTCTGCAAAATCAAAAGAAAAAGTAGAAAAATCTGGTTCAACAATTATAGGAGATGACTCTAAATAATTTGTTTTTATACTTTACTTTATTACTTATTATTTATGAATTTACTTACACAAATTTGGCAGTCATCAATACTGCGAAAAAAAGTTTTATTTACTATAGGAATTCTGATTATATATAGAATTCTTGCACAAATCTCAATTCCTGGAGTTGATATTGAAGCAGTTCGAGGTTTTTTCTCTGGAGAAGATAGCGGAATATTTGGTATTTATTCAATGCTTACAGGGGGAGCTATGGAGAAATTTTCATTGTTAATGATGGGATTGGCTCCTTATATTAATGCATCAATTATTATGCAGCTGATGACAGTTGTTATTCCAAAATTTGAAGCATTACAACAAGAAGGGGAGGCAGGACAAAAGAAAATTAATTTATATACTCGATTGCTGACTGTTGTATTTGCCTTTGGTCAATCTTATGGAGTTTTATATTATATTTCACGAAATATTACAGAAATAGATATTACTAATATTTCACAAATTCTTCCATTAATGCTTACTATTACGGCAGGTTCATTGCTTTTAGTATGGCTAGGAGAACAGATAACAGAAAAAGGACTTGGGAATGGAATTTCTCTCATTATTTTTGCTTCTATTGTTTCTAATATTCCTTCAATTATTTCTAATATTATAGGGAGTGTTGAAAGTTTAACAGGAAATACTGGGAAATTAATTCCTTTTGCATTATTTGTAGCTCTTACTTTTGTTCTTATTATTGCAACAATTTTAGCAACAGAAGGACAACGAAAAATTCCAGTAAACTATGGAACAGGAGGTCAGTCAGTAGCATCAAGTTTGCCAATTAGAGTTTTACAAGCGGGAATGATTCCTATTATTTTTGCTCTTTCTATTGTTACTTTTCCATCTGTTATTGTACAAATGATTGGTACTGATACGAATGCTATTACTACTTTTATATCTCAAAATTTAAATCCTAACTCTGGAACAATTATTTTCTTTGCTATTTATGCAACATTGATAATGTTCTTTTCATATTTTTATGTTTCTATTGTTTTTAAAACAGAGCAAATAGCAGAAAATATTCAAAAAAGAGGAGGGTTTATTCCGGGGTATCGTCCTGGTCGAGAAACCGCAGAACATCTTTCAACTGTTTCATTCCGATTGAATTTATGGGGAGGTTTATTTCTTGCTATAGTTGCTATTATTCCAATGATATTTACAACTTTTTCAGACACATTAACTCCACAAGATTTAATTGTTTCTGGTTCAGGAGTGATAATTATTGTAGGAGTTGTTCTTGATCTTATTAGAAAAATTAATGATCATCTGGCAATGCAAGATTATGATAAATTGAAATAATCTACAAATAATTTGAAAATAATTCAATAAGATTATTGATATAAAAAAGAAAATTGATATAGAAAAGAAAATTGATATAGAAAAGA
>CAMZLA010000080.1 GCA_947311665.1 uncultured Candidatus Altimarinota bacterium
AACCTTTAAAATTTTATAGCTTGGCTCTTCTCTCTTTGGCTGATTAAAAGAAGAAATAGGGGCTTTATTTTGTGTTGGTGTGTATTTAGTTGGACTCTCTCCTAAAAGCTCTTTTAGGCGTGTTTTTGCTTCTTTAAAGCCTATGTTGAAGTATTGCATAATAAAGTTATAAACATCTCCACTTCTATTACTTGAATAATCTTTGTAATTCGTCCACTCTCCAGAGCGTGAATTTTTAAAAATCGTGAAACTTGGGGTACGCTCTTGGGGATTAAATGGGGATTTATAAAAAATTGTGTTTGCTGTGGTCTTGGTGGGTTGGTGTCCTAATGTTGGTAATATTTGGGTTAGCATTATTTTTTTCCTATTGGAGAGATTTTACTTTTTAGTTTTAGTTGCTATAATGCTAAAAGATAAGGTGTTGCAATTCTTATTCTTTTAGCTCATTATTTTAAAAAAGAGGGTTTTAAAATAATTCTTTTTTACCATTCGGTTCAATTTCTAATGTTTCTTTTTTTATTGTTCCGTTTGGCTCTTCAATTTCAAGAGGTATTTGTTTTGTTTTTCTTGGGATATATAAGCCTCTTATATTTTTACCATTTATCTTAAATTGACCCTCTTTAAATCCTTTTATCTTGGCTTCTAGCTGTTTAACCGTTTTATATTTCATTTCATATTCAAGTGATTTATCATAATTAATTAAAATTCTCTCTATGATATCCTTTGGGCGTTTAATAATCCAACCGTAAAGGCTATTAGTATCACATGAGACTAAAGCACCTATTAGAATGTCATAGGTTCTATCATCTAATGCACTTTTAGGCTCTGTCAATATTTCATACAAACTTTGCTCTACAATCTCAAAGAAATCTTTTTTATCTTGCTTATGCTCTTCAAAAAAATCTGCTATTGTCTTATCAGCTTTATTTGCTCTTTCTATGTGGCTAAGGCTGTTGTATTCATCTAGCCTTTTTTTGATTTGCATATAGAGATAATGGGTCATAACCAATTGAATGGTGTATCTTCCATGTTTTGCGACTATGGGAATATCTCCTAAATCTTTTGTGTCCTTACCTCTTAAGTCAATAACTGCGACACGATTAATTATTTGCTTATCCATGTATTCATTATTAAATGTTCCACCATCAGCACTTAATAAAATTCTTGAATTTATAGGTATATTAATGCTATGGTTACGCATTGGTCGAACCGTTAAATAGTTTTCAATTTCAAATAGTTTCCTATGAAAAGAGGTTACTTCATCTATAACAAGGCACATTTTACCCTCTATCTCATCAGGACTTTTATCGCTTATCCCACTACCTGCAAGGTCATCAAATTTCATGAACCCAGAACCACCAAAAGGCTCTAACCATTTAAAAAGTTTTGATTTACCAAAGTTACTATCTGCCATTATCATTAGCCATATATTTTTTTTATCTGATACAAATTTACCTGCAACGATATGATTTAAAACAGTTGGGATTAATCCTCTCCAATGTTCAGATATACCACGAACCACATCAGAATAAACATTTTTATCAATATCATTTATGTTAAAATCATAGTCTGTTTTTAACTCTGATACTAACTCGTTTTTTTCCTTATCTATAACAAGGCAATTAGCTTCGTGGAAAATTGAACGGCTATGTCTAAAACTATAAACTTGCTTTGATTTTATAACTTCAAAAAGCTTAGGCAAATTTATACACTCGAACCCCTCGCTATCAGAAACAGAACGAAAAGCCATTTTAATAATAGTTCCAAAGTTTTTATAATTACGCTCTATGTGTTGCACTCTACCATTAAACAAATCTAATAATATTTCTTTTTGTCCGTCAATTTTTACATTATAGCAACGGTTAAAAATATCCATTACAAGGCTAAATTGTTGGTCAAGAGTTAAAGGATTATCCTTTTCATCTTCTTGGCTAGTTCCTCTTTTAAAAATGGCTTTCTGCTGTGAGAAATCGCCTAAAAGTGATGATGTACTACCTAGATTAGTTGCGAAGTCATACTTATTTGCTGTCATTATCGTTACTCTCCATTTCTTTTATCTCCTCTATTGCTTTTTTCATTGCGTTTTCAATTATTGATACTTGCTTCAAATCGTGCTTCTTGCACAAATGCTTAAATTCATCAAGCAAACCACTATCAACCCTAAATGTTACGGCTTTTTTTAAAGCTTTTTTATCTTGTTTTATTAGCATATAAAATCCTTTTATTGTATTTCTGTTTTGTATTTTATAATTAAATACATTTTGTATTGCTTAATAATAAAACTATTTTAACATAAATCAAAAAAGCAACATGGGTATCAAACCTTGATACTCATCTTGCTACCCATCTAAACGCCTATATTATGGGAAACAAAACATACTAATTGGTAAAGGTAACAAAGGTAACACGATTTATTGCATATTATAAATAATTTTTAACTATAAAATTAACAATATCCCTATATTATGGGATTTAATTTTTTTTTTTTTTGTTTATGCTTAAAATCTTGTTACCTTTGTTACTTTTGCTTCAAATATCTATTTTATGGGGTTTAATAAGGTATCAATCTTTGTAACTTTTATGTTACCTCTTGTTACCTTTGTTACCTTTTTTCAAATCTTAAGCAAAAGGTAGCAATTTCTATATAATCTTTGCTACCTTTTTGTAACCCAACTTTTTAGCTGATTAAAAGAAAAAATATCTTTCATTTAATACCCCTTTTTTCTTTTTTTAATCAGCCACGCGTTTTTGCCACTCATTTAATACCCCTGCTGTTTGTGGTTTTGCTGTGGCTTTTGCTTTCGTGGATATAAATTAATGCTTTGTGCGTTAGTCGGTACTGCATCAAGCTTTAAGCTCATACCACCACCCTCATAAATAAATAATGTTCCAATATTCATATATTTATTTTTTTTAACTCCTTGAACCTGATATTCTCCTACTTTTATAGTAGCGTCTCGAATTTCAATAATTTTAGCTTTTTGCTGTTGCTGTTGATTATGTTGATTATATGGTGTGTAACTCATATCTTTTATTCCTTTTTTTTGATGATTAGAAAGAGGGAAATAATATCCCTCAATCATATAAAAGTAATTCCGTTAATAAGTAGGGGTAGGCGACTATTTCACGCCTTAATCAATAGCCAACACGACTAAAAGAGATTGATGAGATTTTAGGCGTTATCTCTCATCAATTTTTTTAGAAGAAAGAACACGATAACGCCGTGTAGGAGTGTAGTATTTTTTCCCTCTTCTTTGAACTATACTTATATTTTTGATATAGCGTGTTTATATTGTAGTATTGTCCTACTCGCTGATATTTTTGTATTATTTGTGGTATCTTTATCAAGAATTATTTTAATTAGTGCGTTTTCGGCTATTTCAAAATATTTTAGTCTTATAAGCTCTATCTTCTTTTGAAATTCATAATCCTCTTTAATTCTTGTTAAGAACTCGTCAATAGGGTAGTTAGCTTTATTACACGCTTCTTCAAGACTTGGGAAGTATGTCCTATATGCTTCTAATATCATTTTATCTCTTCTTTTGTTTTCTTTTTTCATTTAATCTAATCTCCTTTTCTATTTTTTACTTTTTTAGTAAAAAAATAAGCATTATTTACCTTTTTTTACTGTCAAAACAACTATTTATTATTTTACATTTAAAGCTTTTAGCTTCCTTAAACACCCCCTACATTTTACGCTGTCATATTTTAGTGCAAATACAAAACCGTGCCATCTTCTATCTCGACTTTTTCTGTACATTTCCCCATTTTTTTTACTGTCAAAATGTCCTAGCCAACCCCCACCCCTTAGAGCATTGAATAATAAATCTTCTATCACATGCACTTTATATAATCTTTTAAGCCCTCCCTCTCCTAAATCTTCATTGTGTGCCTTTACATATGTTTCTAGCCCATCGTAAATGTATGGGTCTATCTTTATTGTTATCTGTCTATATTGTTTTTTAGCCATGCTGTATTCCTTTAAAATAATGCTTATTTTTTTTAATTTAAAAAACATTATTTTGAATGGTATCAGAGCCATTTTTTTTAATGAACTTGCTATATTTACTAAACTTAGATAAAACTTAAAAAGTAAACCTTTTTAACTGCTAAATCCCACAACATAGGCATTTTTCTTCTTAAATCATTACCAAACCCCTAAAACCCTTTCTTATGTAAAAAAACATCGTGCAAAAAAAAATGATAATAAGGAAATAGATATTTTCTGTAAGTGTGTATTTTTTTTCATGTTGTATCAGCACTACTAATAAAAATTAAACTTAACTGAAACTTAAATATAAGGCTATTAATATCTATTTTAAAAATATGAATGTTAGTAGTTCCTCTTATATTTACCACAAACCCCACCCACCTTACCACCACCCCCAAATAACCCCTAAAATACCCATGGGGTATAGGTTGGTTTACCCAACCTGCTAACCCACCTTAAAACGCATTCTAAGCCCTTTAAACCTCATCATCACAATCTAATAAATACCCAACATCAATCCCACCCAAACCACCAAACAGAACACCACCCGTCGTCTACTCTGTGGTGATAGGAAGGAGGATTTAATTAGATTTTTTTGAAACCTAATCTAGTCGTCACAACATCGAAGATCATTGACACCAGCTACCTTTTAATACAGA
>CAMZLA010000081.1 GCA_947311665.1 uncultured Candidatus Altimarinota bacterium
CCATTACACTCCTCTCACTTTTTCCCACCATTCATGGCAAGATGAGTTTTTCATATCATTAAAAATTGTTTTAGCACTTTGTGTTTGTAAAGCATTTCCTACATTTTCTATCCAATGTTTTTTAAGAGAATATCCCTGCTCTAAAAATTCTTTTGCTTGAAATGCACATTCTAATAAATCGGCATCTCTACTACATTTTGCTTCGAGCGTTTCATTTTTTTCAAATTCTTCAAAAGCATCAATATATTTCTTCTTTATTTTTTTGGGAAATTTTTGTATTTGATCGAGAAAAGCATTTTTCTCTGCAGCTTTTTTGTTTGAAATATAGAGTGTTTGAATTTTATTTAAATCTCCAATCCTACTTTCTGCATTATCATGAATACTTGTTAAAAAAGCCGAATGTTCTCCATTCCCATTTTCAAGTTCTGCAAGAATAAAAGCCATTTGTGTTGCACGAAAAACATGTTCTCCGATGCTATCGGGATTTTTAATTCCAGCAGTAAATGAGCCACTTCGTGGTAAAATTTTTAAAACAGATAATTCATGAAAAAAATTAGAAAAAGACATGTTCAAAGAAATTATAATATTATATATAAAAAGTTTATCAGTTTTAAATATATATAACAATTCTCTTGCTCATCACAAATATTCCAGTTTTTACTTCTCTCTTTTCTAAAAAAAAATAAAAATTTACTCATTTCTTTTGTTTTCATCACCTTTATTTTTATAAGTTATTTTTTCATATTACTTTTATGCAGATATTCATCACTATTTCTCAATTCCAATTCTTTTTCAATCTCGTCTAAAGAAATATTATTATGCACATTTAAAGCAAAGAGATGAAATAAAACATCACACGATTCTTCAATAATTCGCTGTTTGTTTATTTTTTCTGATGAAATATCTTTTACTTCTTCTGAAACTTCATCGGCTTCTTCTGTTATTTTTCCAGCAATAAAATTATTTCCTTTACGAAACATCAGTGTAGAATATGAATTTTCTGGTAAATTTTTTTTTCGTTGTTCTAATAATGAAAATATATGAGAAAGTTTGAAAATATTTTTTTCATCAAAACAAGAAACAGTCCCCAAATGACAAGTTGGACCTGCTGGAATAGCCTGAATGAGAAGAGTATCATTATCACAGTCGAGAGAAATATTTTTGACAGATAAAATATTTTTACTGGTTTCTCCTTTTTTCCATAACCGCTGTTTTGTTCGACTAAAAAACCAAACAACTTTTTCTTGCATCGTTTTTTCCAATGCTTCGGGGTTCATATACCCCATCATCAAAACCTGTTGTGTATTATTGTCTTGAATAATTGCAGGGATTAAATAGTCTACTTTTTCCCAATTAATATTCCAATTTTTTTCTAAATTTTTCTCATCAATCATACTTTTTTTGTTATAGATTATATTCTCATCAATATATTATTTTTTGCTAAAAATTTTTTCACTTCATCAATTTTATATTTCCCAAAATGAAAAATACTCGATGCCAATACCGCATCACATGAAGTTTTTTCAAAAGCTTCCAATAAATCTTCTCTGCTTCCTGCTCCACTCGAAGCAATAACAGGAATATTCACGGCATCACAAATTTTTTGTAAAATATCTATATCGTATCCATTTTCTGTTCCGTCTCTGTCTAAAGAATTTAATAAAATTTCTCCAGCTCCTTTTTTTTGCATCAGTTGTGCAAATGCAACGGCTTCAAATTCTGTTTCTGTTTTTCCTCCATGAATAAAAACTTTATAAATATTTTCATTATTTAGCATTACTTTTTTCACATCAACAGAAACTACAATTGCTTGGCTTCCAAAAATATCACTCGCTTCACTGATGAAATCAGGATTTGTTGCTGCAATGGTACTCACCGAAACTTTATCTGCACCAGCTTTCAAACATTCGTTTATATCTTCAACCGATGAAATTCCTCCTCCTACTGTAAATGGAATAAAAATTTGTTCCGATATTTTTTGTACTATATCGGTCATTGTTTTTCTTTTTTCATCAGAAGCAGAAATATCTAAAAAAACCAGTTCATCAGCTCCTTCATCGGCATAAAATTTTGCAAGTTGTATGGGGTCTCCACAATCTCGTAAATTTTCAAAATGAATACCAGAAACTGTTTTTCCGTCTTTAATATCGAGACATGGAATTATCCGTTTTGTCAGATAAGAATTTTTTATTTTTTTATTTACGACATCTTCAAGATCTAAAATTCCTTCATAAATAGCTTTTCCAATAATCGCTCCAAAAATATTTTTTTCTCGCAAAATATCCACAGATTTTTTTGTGGAAACTCCACCAGAGGCAATAGCATTAAAGCCCATTTTTGTTATTTCTTCGGTGAGTGCATAATTGGGTTCTGTCAATGTTCCATCTTTTGAAATATCGGTTACCACTATTTCTGTTACTCCAATTTTTTTCAATTGTTTACAAAAATCTTTATAATGTATTCCAGATTTTTTTTCCCAGCCAGAAATAGCAACATCTGTTCCTTTAATGTCAATTCCCAATACAATTTTTTCTGCTCCAAACTCATCAATAAGATCAGAAATAAAAGAAATATCTTCAACAGCTTTTGTACCGATGATAATTCTATTGATACCATTTTCTAAATATTTTTTTGCTGTTTCCATTGTTCGAATACCTCCACCAATTTCTATGGGGATAGTGAGATTTTTTCTTATTTCTAAAATAATATCGAGATTTTCTGGTTTTCCTGTTTTTGCAGCATCTAAATCTACAATATGTAAAATATCTGCCC
>CAMZLA010000082.1 GCA_947311665.1 uncultured Candidatus Altimarinota bacterium
AAATTCAGGATACGGTAGAACTTGTTCAGAGTTATTTGTGGCAACCAGCTCGATTTGTTATGTCTATAAAATCTGGATTGGGAAATGTTTTAGAATTAATAAGAGGATACTTAAAAAAATAGGGAAAATAAGAAAAAATAAGAAAAAAATGATATAATGTTTTTTGTCTAAAAAAAATAAAATTTAAAAAAGAATATAATGGAAATTCCAGAAAATAAAAAAGTAAAATTAACAGAAGTTTTGCAATCAGAAACGAAAAAAATAAAAGAAATGAAAGAAAAAAATTCTTCTAAAAATTCATCAGCTGATGAAGTAAATATTATTTCTGATGAAAAAGAAACAAAGAAAAAATTTCAATTGCCACTATGGGCAGATATGATATTGAATATTCTTATTCTTATCGCTTTTCTTGCATTCATTAGAGCATTTATATTTCTTCCTTTTAATGTTGATGGTCCGTCTATGGAGCCAACATTACACAATAAAGAATTTATTTATGTTGATAGATTGATGCCATCTTTTTTTGGATATGATTATGGAGATGTTATTGTTTTCTATCCTCCAGCACAACATGGGAAAATTAAAAAAGCAAAAGAGTCAGGAGTTATGTGTGCTTTAGATATTGTTAAAAATTATGTGTTTTTTCAAGGAAAAGAAAATCCGTGTAATGTTCGAGCTTCATATGTAAAAAGAATTATTGCATTACCTGGAGATGCCGTTGAAGTGAAAAATGGGAGTGTTTGGGTAACAAAAAAAGGGGAGACAACAGCACATAAAGTTTCAGAAGATTTTTTACTCGATTCTAATAAGAAAAAAACATCGGTTCCTGCAAGCATACGAAAATTTCAACTTATTTCTGAGCATGGAAAAGATTTTGGTATTGTGCCAGAAGGGAAATATTTTGTGTTGGGAGATAATAGAAAAAACAGTTCAGATTCAAGAGCAGAAAGTTGGGATATCCCTTTCGTTTCTCACGAAGATATTACAGGAATTGTTCGAGCTGTATATTTAAGCCCAAAGCCAATTCCTCCTCAAGAGACATATCTTTCAACTTTTTGGGAGTCTATCAAATCAATTCCTTCGAGTTTATCGGGAATGCGTGGAATTGGTGATGAAAATATTTTTTATCCCCAATAATTTAAAGCTCCCAATGAACAAATTATTATTATTGCTCCCAGCATTACAAAATTCCAATTTACATTTTCTTTTAAAAATATTTTTACAAAAAACAAAGAGATGAGAGGGCTTGCTCCTACAATGGGAAGCATTGTCGATGCATTTCCTAATAATGGATAAAATCCGTATCCAAGACTGGCAACAGCAAGAGCCCAAAAAATACCGCTATTCATCAATATTGGTTTATGTATAAATTTTTGTTTTCTTATTTTTTGAATGAGGAATGAAATAATCATTCCAGTACAAGCCATTATAATTCCTAAAATTCCTGCATTCAATTCTCCAAATATTTTAAATAAAATATTTAATGCTCCAAATCCAAAAAATGGAATAAATCCTCCTATGAGAATAGGGAGAAGTGATTTTTTCAATGAAATTGTAACTGATGAATTATTATTCTCTGCTTGTGATAAAATAATAATTCCAATAATTATACAAAGGCTTGAAAGAGAAAATATGAGAAGAGATATTTTCTCATCGAGAAAAAATATTCCAAGCAATGCTCCCAATAATCCACTGCTTGAAGCAATTGGAACAATTTGTGCTGCATTTGCATTCAATTTTTCATAGGCAAATCCCATACTAGAAATTGAAATAGTCCAAATAATTCCAAGAAGAATTCCTGCAAAAATAGCTTGCTGAGAAAATAATTCTATAAATTGTTGTAACTGATCAAATGATGCACCAAAAAGAGAAAAATTAAGAATGAACATTGTAATACATCCTCCCAAAGAAGTATAAAAAAATACATTTTGAAAAGGAATTTCTTTAGCATAAAGACGAAAAGAGAAATCCATCATACCAAAAAATATCATTGGTAATATTCCTCCAACAAAAAGAGGGTTTTGTAAAAACTCCATATAAATCATAATAAAATAAAATCTACAAAATTATAAAGAATCTAGTTTTGTATGCATAGTGTTTATTGGAATAATATTTTGAGGAATAAGTAATAATTTTTTTAAAATTGGATCTTTTGTTTGTATTCTTTCTAAAAATTCTTTTTCTGTAACAATCGCAAATCTAATTTCTGCTTCTTTTTTTCCTCCCATCTCTTCTTTTATAAATTGTGAAATTTTTTCTTTAGATACATTTCCTACAATAAAAATATCTATAGGAGTGTTTTCTTCTTTGAGTCCTATTAATGTGCCAGTGATGAGAAGAAAAGAAACTTTCTGCTGAATTTTTTTAAATTTTGCTGCAATTTGTAATGCAGGAGTTGATGCTTTTTTAAAAAGAGAAAAAAGCTCATCATAAAAAAAATAATCAGAATTGAGGAAAAAATATTTTTTCCCATCTTTTACATATGAATATACAATATTTGCATCTTCTAAATTTCCCAATTCTCTTCGCACTGCATTTATTTGTTCTCCTGTTTTTCTTGTAATCTCTCTCACAAAAAATGCATCATTTATATTTTCAAAAAAAAGATTAAGAATTTTTATTCGTGCTTTTGAAACAAATAATGGCTTTAATAATGTTGTTATCATAGTGTTTTTATAAATATTGAACACAATTATTGCTCAGTTTTTTTTTCAAATCAAGACTTTTTTTGAAAAAAGATTTGAATCTTTATATTTTTTCTGATACAATAATATGATATTCCAATAATATTTAACCAAAATACACATGAACATCAAACAGTCTTTTGCCTTCGGGGCTCTTTCTCTTGCAGTTGTAGGAGGAGGAATATTAGGATCTCAATGGATAGGAAATTCTCCTTCTGTTGAATTTTCTCAAACCGATCCATTGAGTCAATTACTTGAGGGGTCAGAATTTGCACGAGGAGAAAATTCTCTGGGAGCAGATTTTTTCTCAAATGGTCAATCATTAGATAGATCATTGCTTAATACATATGATGGACCCGTTCCAGCAAATGTTGCAGCATGTATGCAAACTTCTCCTACAATATTAGAGGAGGGAGTTGTTTATGCTAAAGTTTCAGTATCAGGTCTAACAGATTTGTTACAAAAAAAACAATCTGGAGAATTAACAAATGATAAAATCATTGAAGAAATTGGAGCTGTTTTTGGATATGCTCTTTCTAAAAAACAGATTAACTGGGATTGGACTCCAGCAGATTATGCCTATGAATTTTAT
>CAMZLA010000083.1 GCA_947311665.1 uncultured Candidatus Altimarinota bacterium
AAAAATGATAGATGTTTTACTATTTAATTCTTAAAAAAAGAGAGATAAAAATTTAAATTTTTATCTCTCTTTTTGATGATTTATTTCCAAAATACCACCCTGTAAATGTCCATTAAGCCTAATAATCTTACATTTGCCTTAACCGATGCACAGATCAATAATATTCGATCTCTTTCAACAGAAGGAAAACAAACATATGTAGGAACATGTGATGGAGTTATTCATTATGAATATAACGCTAGTTATACCTATGCTTTTGGATTTCGATACCACACAGGTTTTGAAACGGCATTTGGAGTACAAACATATCCAAATACAACAATCTCTGTTCCCGCTGATGGATGCGAAACAAATAATACTTCTTCTACAGATACCGTATTTGAGTTTCGAGATGTAAGACTTCCTGTTCTCAATGTTAATTCACGAGACAATGGGAATCTCTCTGAAGCATTTGGATCTCCTCTTCTTTCTAACCCTGCTTGGCTTCGGTAAAAGAAATATTAAAAATTATAATAAAAAATATTTTATACTATCAATCACATGAATTCGTAATGTTCGAGAAGTAAAAAAAGTAAAAATTCCACCTTCACTACATCGAAGACCATCGGAAAAGACAGTTGTTTCTGCAAAATAAACAACTGTCTTTTTTTGTTTCCATGCATCTTTGCAAAGCTGAGTATCGGCTAAAAATAAAAAATATTTTTCATCGAAACCATTTAATTGTTTCCATAATTTTTGAGAAATAATAAGAAATGATGATTGTACCCAATCGACTTCTTGTGTTCTATTTCTATTTATATGAAGCATTTCATCTTTTTCTACTCTTTTTGAAAAAGGATAAATTTTTCGTAAAAAAGTTCTTCGTGCTATTTGTGTTATAAATGAAGGAAAAGAACGAATACTCAATGCATAATTTCCAGATTTTTCTTTTTGTTGTGGTGCAATAATTCCTATTTCCTCATTTTTTTCTAAATGATGAATAAGTTTATATATTGTATCTTCATCTTTCCATTGAATATCAGGATTTATAATTGCTAAATATTTTCCTTTTGCATATTGTGCTAAAATATTATTCCCAACAGAATATCCTACATTTTTTTCAAAAATATGGAGGGAAATATCTATTTGTTTCTGATGAAAATTTTTATTATTTTTTATTTCTTGTTTTAATTTTTTTTTAATTTTATCTATTCCTTGTTCTAAAATTTCTTTATTTTTTTCATCAACTGAATTATCTCCAATAATAATTTCAATATTTCCATCAATTTTTTGTTGCATAATACCACGAATATTTTCAAGAACTTTTTCAGCCTTGAAATAATCGAGAATAATGAATGAAATATCGGTTTTCAATGTTTTATAAAATAAAATCTAATCCTTTATCACAAACAATTCGAATTCCTCCAAATTTCAATTTAAATCCTGCCACTGTTTTTAAATGATGATTTTCATCATTTTCTGGAGAAATTCCTAAAAAATCATAAACAGTTGCTCCTTTCTTTTTTGCCCATTTAATCCCCTTCCATTGCAATAAATATGGAGCCATTACATTTCTTTTTTTATTTGATGAAGCCCCATAATTATAAATTGCCATTTCTCCAGCAATGGTAAAAAGAGCACTTGCAAGCACTTCTCCTGTTTCATCTTTTGCAGTAAGTAAAACTGCATTATCTCCAAAACTTTTCAGCATATCTTCATATACATGTTTTTTACATGATCGAAATCCATCTCGTTTCGATGTTGTTTTCATGAGATTCCAAAAATTTGAAATATCTTTTTCTTCAATAATTTCTACTCCTCGTTTTTTTGCAAGTTTAATATTATATCGTCCTTTTTGCTTCATTTGCATTAAAATATCTTTTTCATCAGCTGATGTATCGATAACAAGTGTATTTGTTGGAAAAATTTCTGGAGCTGTTTTATGAATATTTTTTTCACAAAAATTTTGTAAATATTCATCGTTCCAAAAATTTTCTGTTCCAAATGGAGGATATATACGCAAAGTAGAAACATTGTTATTTTTTGCTTCAATAATAATTTTTTCTAATAATTTTTCAAAATTTTTTATTTCTCCTATAGGACCTCGAGGAATTTCCCATAATGGTTGTACCCAAAATTTTAGCCAATGAGCTTTTCGCTCTATAACTAATGTTTTTGCATTTTCATGTTCAAACCAAAAAGTGCGACATCCACTCTCTTTTTTTGCTTTTTCCCATTCATTACTCTGCCAATAATGAGCAGTAAAATGAGAAACTTTTTCTTCTTTTGCAATAAGATTTTCTACTCGCATATTTTTTTCTAAAAATTCAAAAAATATGCTAGCATTATAATAGAATAATTCATATATTTTTTTCATTTCTTCTCAATGCTCAATACATCTCAAACAATTGGTTTTATAACAGGCGGACAACTGGGGCAAATGATGATTCAAAGTTTTTTACCATTTCGACAAAATGAAAAAATTTTTGTTTTAGATGGAGATAAAAATTGCCCATGTTCATCATATGCAAATAGAGTTTTTCAAGGTTCGAGTAAGGATTATGAAACGGTTTTAAACTTTGGAAAACAATGCGATATTATTATTTTAGAATTTGAACATGTCAATGTTCAGGCATTATATGAACTGG
>CAMZLA010000084.1 GCA_947311665.1 uncultured Candidatus Altimarinota bacterium
CTTACCATTACTATTGATACAACTGCTCCTACGGAAGGAGCGACCTTAACATCTCCAACATCTGGTACAGGTGATGAAAATGCTCCTCTTGTTGGGTCATGTGGAACAGATGCTGGGAATGGAAGTGTTGTGATTACAACATCTCCTGAAAATGGATTTACTCCATATCCTGCGAATCAATCTCCTTTAGCGTCAGATGGATCATTTAATATCTCTGGATTGACATGGACTGCTGGAACATATGATGTTGTTATTAGTTGTACTGATGCTGCTGGAAATGGACCAACAGTAACTACTATTGGACCTATTGCTTCTTGCCCAGAAAATACATACGGATCTGCAACATATGACAGTTGTAATACATATGAATAAAAATAAGAAACAATATATATTCAAGAAAAGAGAGAGAAGAAAATTTTCTTCTCTCTTTTTTCTTTTCAAGCTAAAAAAAGAAGCCCAAGCAGTGCTTGAGCTTCAATGCGTCTTCAATGGTGGAGCATAACGGATTCGAACCGTTGACCCCCTGCGTGCAAGGCAGGTGCTCTAGCCAACTGAGCTAATGCCCCAAATTTTTATTCCTTTCAAAAACGCCAAAGTAGTGTACAAATTTATTTATTATTTGGTCAAGACATTATTATTGTTTTTATATAAAAAAAGAACTTCTCTAGAGAAGTTCTTTTTTTATAACAATGAGATAATGAATTATCGAACTGCATCTTTAAGTCCTTTTCCTGCTTTAAATGAAGGTAAGTTCATTGCTGGAATTTGGATTTTTTGTGAAGGATTTTGTGGATTAACTCCTGTTCGAGCAGCTCGAGCAGAAATTTTAAATGTTCCAAATCCTGTCAACGTTACCGATTCCCCTTTTACAAGTTCTTCAGTAATTGTAGAAAGAAGTGCTTCAAGAGCTTCTTGAGCATCTTTTTTTGTAAGACCAGCTTTTTCAGCGATAGCTGATACGATATCTGCTTTTGTCATAAAATAATTGGGTTAAAATGAAAAGCAAAAAGAGTATACATTTAAAAAAAGCCTTTATGCAAGCATTTTTTAAAAAAAACTTTTAAAAACTAAATATCTATTATTTTTTGATGATAATATTTCTTTAAATATTCATAATTTCCCTTCTCTTGCCCAGAAAATACCCCTGTAATAATTATAGGAAGATTGCGATGAATTACTTCGGAAATGAAAGCACCACCACATTTCCCTCCAACAATATCAGCTTTTTCATAAAATATATCCACATTTTCTTGCCAAGAGAAAATATTGATATGTTTATTATTTTTATATTTTGATGTAAAAAAATTTAAATTTCGTCCTGCTAAAATTTGAAGAGAACTTTTTGGAAATTTTTTTATAATTTTTTCAATAATTTCTTCTTCATTTCCCAATAAAATATTATGAAAAAATAAAACAATTATATATTTATTTTTAGTATTTTTAGTATTTTTATTTTGAATTTTTTCATCTATTGAGATAGTCTTATATATTTTTTTCTGAAGAGGAAATTTTTTAATATATATTTTGTTTTTATCAATATATTGAGATAAATATTTTTTTGATTCTATATCTAAAACATACAGCTCATTAAAATTTCCCCATATCCAAGAAAGATGAGGAGAAATATAATCGGTTATTTGAATAATAATTTTCCCTTTAAATGTTTTAGGAACACAAAGAGGAAAACATGGGAATGTAAAAATAAGAATATCTGGATTATTTTTTTTTATACTCTTTGAAATTTTTCTAAAAAAAAATTTATAAAAAATTTTATCTCCTACAGTAGGATTTTCTCTGTTTGTATTATTAAAAATTGTTTCTAAAATTTTCTCAGAAAGATTAAAGAAAAAAAATCTCATTATTTTTCCCATCAGTGTTATTTTTGTAATATCAATTATTTTAATATTATTTTCACTATTATTTTCACTATATTGTTCTTTCATTCCTTTTGCCGCAGAATTATGCCCATTCCCCAAACCAGCGGTTATTATCAATATTTTTTTTATTTTTTTCATAAGTTTTATTGTTTTAGGAATTTGGGAAAAACACTTCTTTCCACTCTTCAACAATTGGTTGTTTCCAATATATTTGGCTTTCTGGAGAGGTGAGAAATGAGTCTTCTTTTTTTTTCAAAATAACAAGATATTCTTTTTCTCCATTGTTTAATTCTCCTTTAATCTCTTTTTTCCTTCTGTCTTGATATTCTTTTGTAAGCATTATTTGTTTTGTTTTAAAACGCTTATCTCTTAATGATATTAGTAATTCTTTTTCTGCTTGTTTTTCTGTAATAATTTTTTCTGAAAGATTTACTCGATGAATTTCTGTTCCAATATAATAGAATAGAAATAATATATAAAACATTCCTCCTATAATATAGACAGTTGCAAACGATGATATTTTTTTTTCTTTCATTGAAATTAAAACTAATTGTAGATTATTGAGATATTACCATTCGAATTTGTTCAACAGAGCGTTCATTCATTTTTTCAATAATTAATGTTGCTCCTTCAAAACAAACACTCTCCCCTTTTCTAGGAAATCTTTCCAATTTATTTAAAAGTAATAAAGAAATATTTTTTTCACTATCATTATCATCTGATGAAATCCAAATACCTGTTTCTTCAAAGACTTCTTCTACTGTCATTTGAGGCTGAATTTTCCAAGTTTTTTCATTTACTTGCTCCAATGATTTTTCCTCTCTATCTGTTTCATCATGAATATCTCCAAAAATTTCTTCAAAAATATCTTCCATTGTTATCAGTCCTGCAGTTCCTCCGTGTTCATCTAAAACAATGGCAAGGTGAATATGTTGTTTTTGAAAATCTTGAAAAAGAGTTGAAATTTTCTTTGTAATAGGAACAAAATATGGTGTTTTCAATTCAAGATTTTTCACCAACTTTTCTCCAGAATGTTCTTCTGAAAATTCTAAAACATCTCGTAAGGTAATAATATCGGTTATATTATCTAGGTTTTCTTTAAAAACAGGAATTCTCGTATGAGAATTTTTAAGAAAAAAAGTTTTTGCAAAATCAAAAGTTTCCGTTTCTTCAATTCCTTCAATTTTTGTTCGAGGAGTCATTACTTCTTGAACTGTCGTATTTGAAAAATCTAATAAATTTCCTATTCGCATTTTTTCTTCTTTTGTAATTCCTCCATGTTCTTCTCCCATAGAAACCATTGCCAAAACTTCTTCTTCTGTAATGGATTGTTCTGCTCCTTTAGGAGTTACTAAGTCTGATATTTTTCCAAAAACCCATACGGCAGGAAAAATAAGTTTTGATAAAAAATAAATGAACGGAGCAACAAGGAGTGAAAATTTTTCATTGTGAGCAAGAGCAAAGTTTTTTGGAATTATTTCTCCAAAAATCAAAAGAATAATTGTTAAGACTCCTGTAATAATTCCCAACGAGGAATCTCCAAAAGTTGCTGTTCCCCATACTGTTGCCAAAACAGGGATGAGAATATTGACAAGATTATTTCCTACTAAAATAGTAATAATAAGTGTTTTTGGATCATTTTTTACTTTCTCTAAATATCGTATTCCTGAAACTTTTTTTTCTTTCATTGCTCTCAATTTTGTTTCTTCTAAAGAAAGAAGAGCACTTTCTGAACCAGAAAAAATTCCTGATAAAATTATAAGTCCAAGAAGAATAAATAATATACTGGGGTCTTCCATAAAAAAAATAACGAGATAAAAAATTGTAAACAGTAACCGATGAAAGAATATCAATTTTAAATATATTCATCAAATACATTTTATATTTATTCAGTAAAACGAACAGGTTCTTTTTTAGGAGTCCCAATTCTTCGAGGTAAATGTTTCATAGTAGGTTCTACTTTTTTTATTTTCCAAATCTCTCGTTTTTCTCCTGATGATAATGTATAAAAAAATTTATCTTCACAAAATCCAGAGAAATGATCGAGTAAAAGACTATTTTCTTGTTCATCATTTTCGGGTCCTAAATATGCGAACAAATATCCTTTTTCTTTGAGGAAAGGCATTGTCATTTCTAACATAGGAGAAAAATTTGCAAATGCACGAGTAACAACCATATCATATTTTTCTCTATGATGGTTTTTATGTGCCAATTCTTCCGCTCTTCCATTTAATATAGAAATATTTTTCAATTTCAATTCATCTGCAAATTCTCGTACACATTTCAATTTTTTTTGAACACTATCCACAGGGAAAAATCTAATTTCTGGAAATATTATTGCCAAAGGAAGAGTTGGAAATCCTCCACCGGTTCCCATATCTAGAATAGATTTTGGGTGTAATTTTGCAATTTCATCAGCTGATGCTAAAGAATCGAAAATATGTTTTATCCAAACAGATTCTTCATCTTTAAACGCTGATAAATTTATTTTTTTATTTTTTTCTACAAAAAGTTGTACGAGTTTTTCAAGTTGTGTAAACTGATGTTCTGTAAGAAATGGATAGTGAGATGTAAGATCTGAAAATATCATGAAAAAGAGTAATGAAAAAAAATATTGAAAATTTCCTATAAAAATAGTATCATTTTTTTCTAAAAATATTTATACTATTTTTCAGAAAAAATCGCAACACATTACAATAAAAAAATATTAAATGAATGAAATAGAGCAATTGCAAGCATCGGTTTCTATTGCAGATGTTATTTCTCGATACCGTCCATTGGTCAAAGCTGGAAAAAATTTTAAAGCTCTTTGCCCTTTTCATGATGACCATAGTCCCTCTCTTGTTGTGAATATTGAACAAAATTTTGCTTGGTGTTTTGCATGTCAAAATGGAGGAAATTCTTTTGTTATTGTTCAAAAAATAGAAGGCTGTAGTTTTCCAGAAGCAGTAAAAATTGTTGGAGATATTGGAGGAGTAGACACTTCTTTTTTATCAAAAGTTAATCCAAAAAAACAGAAAGAACAAAAAGAACATTCTGAAAGAATTCGTGATGTATTGAAAGAAACACAATCTTTTTTCATTCATCAGTTCACACAAAACAAAGAAGCACAAACATATATAAAACAAGAAAGAAAAATGTCGGAAGAAATCATTTCTCTTTTTGAAATAGGATATGCTCCAAAAAGTTTTACACAACTTCGTGATTATTTATTGGAAAAAGGGTTCTCTCGAAAAGAGATGTTAGAAGCAGGAGTTGTAAGCCAAAAAGACGGACAAACTGATGTTATAGACAAATTTCGTTCTCGAATTACTTTTCCTATAAAAGATGCATTGGGGAAAATTTGTGGATTTGGTGCAAGAATTTTAGGACAAGGAGAACCTAAATATTTAAATTCACCAGATACTATTTTATATGATAAATCGAAAAATTTATTTGGATTTTTTGAAGCCAAAGAATCGATGAGAAAAAATAATATAGTTATTCTTGTTGAAGGAAATTTAGATGTAATGGCATGTCATCAATATGGAATAGAAAATGTCGTGGCTATTTCTGGTGTAGGGTTTTCTGAACAACAAGCGAAACTGATAAAACGATTTTCTACTCAAGCAATGCTCGCTCTCGATTCTGATGATGCTGGAGTAAAAGCAACAGAACGAATTTTACCAACATTACTTTCTGCCAATTTATCAGTTTTTTTACTTCAAATTTCTCAAGGAAAAGACCCAGATGAAGCATTACAAATAGACAAAAATTTATTCTTGAATGATATTAAAAATGCAAAAAATGCAATAACATCACTTTTAGAACAATGGATAGAAATAACTCCGCCAAATTCTCCAGAAAACAAACGAATAATACTTCAGAAATTGTTTCCATTATTAACTTCTATTCCACGAAAAATGGAAAAATTGGACGCATTACAAAAATCGGCAGATATATTACAAATGGATAGAATTTTATTTCAAGATGAGTTTACACAATTTCAAAATAAATCATTTAAAAATAGCCGATATTCAAAACAAAACAAAAAAATTCATCAGAAGAAAAAAAATGAATTATCACAAAAAACATATTTCTGGGGAGTTATTTTAAAATTTTTCCCAGAATGTAAAAAAGTTTTTGAAACAATTGAACCATGTTTTTTCTCTATAGAACATGAAAAAGAGTTGTACTCTTTCTTACTTCATGCATATAATGAAGGTGTACAGGTTTCGATGCGTGAAAAACTGTCAACTCTCCCTGATGAATTTCGGGAAGAAGTAATGAAGTCTATGCTCTTTGTAGACCAATCTTTGGGAGCTTTAACACCAAAACAGCGAGAACCATATATCAATAATTTAATAAACTTGATGGGGAAAGATTTCATTAAAAATATGAAAAAACAAATTTTAGAAAATCCAACACCAGAAAATTTACAAATTTTCCAACGATTTCCAGAATTTCTTCAACGGTTTAATTAATTAAAAATAACACTCTCCATATTCTTTTATTCTTATAGTCAGTGGCAAAAGTAACAACATTTATAACACAACCAAGTGATGATGATTTAAAAAAATTTCCAGATGAAGTTTTAGCACTCATCAAGCTGGGAAGAGAAAAGGGATTTGTAACACATCAAGAAATAATGAAAGCATTACCAGATGCAGAAGAAAATGTTACATTACTCGATTCTTTATATACTCTATTTTTCGATATTGGAGTAAATGTAATAGAAGCAAAAGAAGCATTGTCTTGGGGAAAAGAAAGTGCATCTCTTGAAAAAGAATATGAGCAAGGAGATAAGTTAGCTAAAAAACTTACAGCATTACTCGAATCTCAAGGGAAAAAAGATTCTCCAAGAAATATAGAAGCAAGCGATGAAGAACTTGAAGAAGAAGAAGCTCAAGCATTACCAGATGATAGAAAAATAAATTTATCAGATATTACAAATGATTCTGTTCGAATGTATTTATCTGAAATTGGGAGAGTTGATCTCTTAACAAAAGAAGATGAAGTTTCTTTAGCAAAACAAATAGAAAAAGGAAATGCTTCTGCAAAACAACATTTAGCAGAAGCAAATCTTCGACTTGTTGTTTCTATTGCAAAAAAATATATTGGACGAGGTCTTTCTTTTCTCGATTTAATTCAAGAAGGAAATATTGGTTTATTTCGAGCAGTAGAAAAATTTGATTATAGACGAGGGTTTAAATTTTCTACATATGCAACATGGTGGATTCGTCAAGCTATAACACGAGCAATTGCTGATCAAGCTCGAACCATACGAATTCCTGTTCATATGGTAGAGACAATAAACAGATTAACTCATACTAAACGACGATTGGCACAAGAATTGGGACGAGATGCAAGTCTTGAAGAAATTTCTGAAGAAATGGAATTGGATCAAGATAAAGTGAGATATATTCAAAAAATATCTCAAGATATTGTTCCTTTAGAAGCTCCTGTTGGGAGTGAAGAAGATTCTAAATTATCAGATTTTATTGAAGATAAAGATGCACCATGTCCTGCTCAAACAGCATCTCATCAGATATTAAAAGAAAATATTAAATCGATGTTAGAATATCTTTCTCCTCGAGAAAGAAGAATTATAGAAATGCGATTTGGATTAGTAGATGGTGTTTCTCATACACTAGAAGAAGTTGGTCAAGATTTTGGTGTTACTCGAGAAAGAATTCGTCAAATTGAAGCAAAAGTTTTACAAAAATTACGAGATCATCCGATGAATGTTCGAATTAAAGAACAGTATATTACTGACAAAACAGCACCTCAAAAAATTGTTCGAAAAAAAGTAAAACCAAGTTAGAAAAAAAGAAATTATTCACATTTATCACTTTTCTTAATTATAAAATTTTAATTATTTATTTTAAAAAACTATGTCTAAACATTTAATTGTAACAGAAGCAGGTCTTCAAAAAATGAAAGATGAGCTAGAATATTTAAAAACTACTCGTCGAAAAGAAGTAGCAGATAGATTGAAAGATGCTATTTCATATGGAGATTTATCAGAAAATTCTGAATATCAAGAAGCAAAAGAAGAGCAGGCTTTTTTAGAAGGGAAAATTATTACTTTAGATAAAGAAATAAAATCTGCAAAAGTAGAATCTACAAAAGGGAAAAAATCGGTTATTCATTTAGGGTCTATTGTAGAATTACAAATAGAAGAGAATGATATTGAAACTTTTACTATTGTAGGAGGAAATGAAGCTGATCCATTTGAAAATAAAATTTCTAATGAATCTCCTGTTGGAGTTGCATTATTGGGAAAAGAAAAAAACACAACAATTATAATCGATACACCAGAAGGAAAAGTAAAATATAATATTATTAGTGTTAAGTAATAATATTAAAAATAATATTTAGATAATATATCTAAATATTTTATGGAGAGATGGCAGAGTGGTCGAATGCGTGCGCTTGGAAGGCGTATGAACTGGCAACGGTTCCTAGGGTTCGAATCCCTATCTCTCCGCCAGTTTTAAAAAAAATTTAATACATCTAAAAAAACATGTAGGGGCGTATGGCAATACGCCTTTCTCATGTTTACATGCAATATACATTTCTTATTCTTACAGGGAATATATCTTTTGTATATTTACAGGCAATAAATCTTTTACATGCTTACAGAAAATATTGCATTTCATTTATTTACAGGGCGTATTGCCTTTCTCATATTTACAGGGCGTATTGCCATACGCCCCTACCAGAAAATTATTTGTTTTTTGTAAAAAAAATTTAATACATAATACCATATAAAATATTGTGCTTTTTTCTTTTTTTCTCGCTTTTTTTTAAAAGACACCTGTATCATACAGATGTCTTTTTTTTTGATCTTTACCATTTTCGTACCAAAAACTTTTTTTATAAAAGTGAATAGTGAAAAGGTTATTAAGCATCTTCAAATTTTATTCCTCTTAGTAAATCGGCTAAATATTCTTTAGCGGCTGGAGATAGAGAGACTTTATTAACATTATGTAAGGTAGCAATATGTTTCATTAGAGGCTCAGGAAGTCCTTCTGGCGATAAGAGATCATCAATAAGAGTATCTCGTCTTTCTTTAGGATTTGCAAATATTGCCCCTGCTATTAACTGACTTCTTATTGAACCAATCAAAGTTTTATGAAGATCTGATGGAAATTCTTTTTCACAAGAAAGTCCCTGAAGAGGGGTTTCTATTCCTTTTGTATAAAAATTCCCATTCCTTAGTGCATTATCAAAAGCCTGTAATACAGGGGAAAGCGAATCTCTATCCTCTAGTATTTTTTTATCATTCTTTGGTTCATCTAATATGATTAGATCATTAGTATTTTTTCCCATAAAAATATAAATTAAAAAATATAAAATCTAATTTTTGCAAATTAGATGATACAATAATATATATATATATGTCAAGCTTTTTTCTTTTTTCACTATTTACTCATTTTATAAAAAAAATTTGGTACTAAAAAAACATGTAGGGGCGTACCCTTGTGGTCGCCCGTTTATGAAATAAAATCAAGAATAAATAGGGCGGGCATAAAGCCACGCCCCTACCAGAAAATTATTTATTTTTTTTTTAAAATTAAAAAATAACAAGGCACAAAATATTGTGCCTCTACTTTTTTTCTCGCTTTTTTTAAAAGACACCTGTATCATACAGATGTCTTTTTTTTTGATCTTTACCATTTTCGTACCAAAAACTTTTTTTGTAAAAGTGAATAGTGAAAAGAGAGAATGTTATTAAGCCGAATTGTCTGTGCTTGATGTTTTTTCTATCATCTCCTCAAGTTTTTTAGCTAGA
>CAMZLA010000085.1 GCA_947311665.1 uncultured Candidatus Altimarinota bacterium
AAAAAGGACAAAATATTCGTCTTGCTACCGATTTAACAGGATATGAAATAGATATGTATAATATTGAAGAATATGAACCATTTATGAAACGATTTGACGAAATGAATGAAGAAAAATAAAAATAATTTTAAATAAAAAATGCTAAAAGTATCAAACATTCATGCTCAAGTAGAAAATACTCCCATTTTACGGGGAATAAATTTTGAAGTGAACGATGGCGAGTTTCATCTTATTTTAGGAGTAAATGGGAGTGGAAAATCTACTTTTGGAAAAGTTCTTTTAGGATCTCCTCAGTATGAAATGACAAAAGGGAAAATTGAATATAATGATGAAGATATTTCAAATATCCCAACTTTTGAACGAGCACAAAAAGGTATATTCCTTTCTCATCAGTCTCCACCGTCTTTAGACGGAGTGAGTGCAAAAGATTTATTACGAGCAGCAGATAAATCGAAAGAAGAAAAACGAAGTTTATTACAATTTAAACGAGCATTGAAAGAAAATTTGAAAAAAGTAGGGCTTTCACAAAAATTCTTGAATAGACCTTTGAACGATGGGGCAAGTGGAGGAGAACGAAAAAAAATGGAAATAGCATCACTTCTCACTTTGGGCGCAAAACTTGCTTTTCTCGATGAAATAGATTCTGGACTTGATGTTGATGCTTTGAAAGCAGTGAGTACTGGTATAAACAACTTTTTAGAAAAAAAAGGAACAGCTGTTATTCTTGTTTCTCATTCAGAAACAATTCTAAAATATGTAGATCCAACACATGTTCATGTTTTTTGTGGAGGACGAATTGTTGCAACTGGAGGAATAGAACTTGCTCAAAAAGTTCATGATGAAGGGTATGCAGGATTGATGGATTGTGTTGAGTGTAGAGGAGAATAAAGTTTCTCATTACAGACTTTTTTTTTATTATGATGAGTGTTAAAAAAATGTTTTTTCTCATTATAGGAATAGTTGGAATTTTATTTTTGACTATTTTTATTGGGAAAGAAATTTTTTCTCATCTGCCAAATGGAAAAAATATTATGATATTTTTTCAGATTTCTCGAGGTGATGCGTTTTATTTACGAACAGCAAATGGAAAAGAAATTATTTGGGACGGTGGAGACGATACCTCTTTTTTAGAAAAATTGAGCGAATATCGTCCGTTCTATGATAGAACTCTCGATTATTGGATTATTACTCATCCAGATAGTGATCATTATTACGGTGGATTGGAAGTTTTTAAACAATATAATATTAAAAATATTATTCTTTCCGGTGTTTCAAAAGATGATGAAAAATATAAAGAGATTTTTACTTTGGCAAAAGAAAAAAATACCAAAATAATCATAGCCAATTCTTCAACTGATGTTATGATCGATGGAGTTTTCATTGATATATTATTTCCTGTTGAATATATTTACGGTTCATCGGAAAAAAATGGGAATAATTATGCTTTAATTCAGCGAATTTCAACAGAAAAAAAATCTATTCTTCTTACTGCTGATATTGAGAAAGAAACAGAAGAAAAAATATTAGAATTGGGAATAAATATTTCATCAGATATTTTAAAAGTTCCACATCATGGCTCAAAATCTTCTTCATCAGAAGACTTTTTAAAAGCAGTAAACCCAAAAGAAATTATTTTTACAACAGGAACAAAAAATAAATTTGGACATCCTCATATAGAAATTGTAAAACGATATGAAGAATTAAATATTCCCATTACAAATAGTCGAATGGGTGATGTTATTGTAGAATTATAATTTTTTTATTATACTCATATTACTTTTATAAAAAAATTATGTCTCATTATTTTCTTGTTACAAAAGAATTTATTTTTGATGCCGCCCATTACCTCCCTTTTTATGAAGGGAAATGTGAAAATTTACATGGACATACATATAAAATGCATGTAACCGTGCAAGCAGAAAAAAAAGAAGAACATAACAGTTCTGGAATGGCTTTCGATTTTGCAATTTTAAAACGAGTAGTTAAAAAAAATATTGTTGATATTTGGGATCATCAGCTTTTAAATGACCATATTGAAAACCCAAGTGCAGAAAATATGGCACAAGAAGCATGGAATATTTTACAAAAAGAAGGACTTCCTCTTTATGAAATAAAAGTTTGGGAAACTCCAACTTCTTGTGTGGTGTATAGAGGAGGAGAAAAATTTTAACATTAAAAAAAATATGATATTTTCAGAACTTGAAGAAAAAATAGGACAATTATCACAACAAATTGAAACAGGAAAAAATTGTATGAATATTCCTGAAATTGAAAAAAATATTCTCCTTTTAGATGAAAAAACAAAAGAAGATGGGTTTTGGGATAATTCTCAACAAGCAGGAAAAATTTCTCAAGAACTTGCTTCTTTAGAAAAAAAGAAAAAAATTTGGATAGATTTGTCTTCATCAGTAAAAAATCTTGAAGAAATGTTAGAAATGATTTCTGAAGAAGATGAAGAAGAAATGAAAGAGATAGAAAAAGAATTTCATCAGATAGAGCAAATGTTTTGTGAAGCAGAACAAATTTTATTGCTTTCTGGTGAGTTTGATGAAAGAAATGCATTGCTTGAAATTACTTCTGGAGCAGGGGGAACAGAAGCGCAAGATTTTGCAGAAATGTTATTGCGAATGTATCTTCGGTTTTGTGAACGGAAAAATTGGAAAGCAGAAATTATTGAACAATCGAATGGAACAGAAGCAGGAATAAAATCGTGTTTATTAGAAATTAAAGGAGAAAATGCTTTTGGGTTATTGATGGCAGAAAAGGGAACTCATCGGCTTGTTCGTCAGTCTCCATTTAATGCAAAAAATTTACGACAGACTTCTTTTGCAGGAGTTATGATTACCCCAGAACTGGAAGAAGCGGATATTGCGAATATTCATATTCCTGAAAGTGAAGTGAGAATAGATACTTTTAAATCGTCTGGGTCTGGAGGACAGCATGCAAATAAAACAGATAGTGCGGTGCGAATGTTACATATTCCAACAAAAATAACGGTTGTTTGTGAAAGTCAGCGGTCTCAACATCAGAATAAAGATAAGGCGATGCAAATTTTAAAATCTCGAATTGCACAAAAAACTCGAGAAGATGAAGAAAAAAAAGCACGAGAATTGCGAGGAGAACATACCGAAGCAGCATGGGGAACTCAAATTAGAAACTATGTTTTACATCCATATAAACTGGTAAAAGATTTGCGAACAGGATATGAAGTTACAAATCCTGATGTGGTATTAGATGGTGATTTAGAAGTTTTTCATCAGAAATATTTAGAATGGAAAGCGAAAGAGGGGAATAAATAATTTTTTTTTATTACAGTGATAATTTTTTCATTGCTGTTTCAATATGCTGGAACATTGTTTCAAATCCATCACCTTCTCCAAAATATGGGTCTGCAACAGAAATTTGGTCAAGCATCATAATTTTATGATGATTTTTTTCTGGAAAAATGTTTTTTAAATCTTTCACATTTTGGCTATCCATACCGATGATATAATCAAAATATTCATCGTCTGCAATGCGAACTGGTCGTGCTTTTTGCTGTGAAATATCTATCCCATGTTTTTTACACACGGCAATACTTCTGCTATCTGGTGGGTTTCCAATATGCCATGATCCTGTTCCAGCAGAATCTATTTCAAAATTTTCTATTCCCAAAACATTTTCTGCAATACCTTGTGCAGCAGGGCTACGGCAAATATTTCCAAGACAGACAAAAAGAATTTTTTTCATAGGAGAGTTATAATATTTCAATTGTTTTATATTGATTGCTTGTTCCGTTCACAATTTTTATATTTTGTTTGAGTGTTTTTTTAAAAAATTTTATAAGTTTTTTGTTTGCCTTCCCTTTTTCTGGAACAGCAGAAACTGCAATTTTTTGTGTTCCATCGGGCAAAATTTCTCGCAGTTCTGTTTTGTGTGCATTGGGAATTATTTTTACTTTTATTGTTTTTGGCATGG